>DASQOL010000123.1:0-59036 GCA_035644475.1 Gammaproteobacteria bacterium
ATGAAGCCAGCGTTCGCGCGTCCCGTCAACGGCGGCAGCGCGGAATCGTGCGGCGCGACGCAGCGGCGCCGGATCGGGGAGGGTCTCGGGCCCGAGTCAGTCGCCGAAGGTGAACGGCATCCGGAACGTGATGTCGCTGTCGGCTGCGTCGGCCGTCGTCCCGATGCCGAATGCGAGGTTCAAGGGCGCGCCGCTCGGCGTGCGCAGCGAGTAGCCCACGAGCAACTTGCCGATCGTCACGTCGGAGCCGACGATCTTCTGCACCGACGCCGTCTCGATGAACGTCTTCGAGAACTTGTCGAGCTGGTAGCTGATGCTGAACGACGAGCGGTCGTTGAGTCCGATGCCGATGCCGAAGTTGAGACGCAACGCGTCGCCGGGATCGACCTTGCCGAAGCCGCGCGGCTTGCCGTTGGCGTCGATTCTGATGCCCTTGTCGTCTTGCTCGGTCCAGAGGTAACCGACGCTACCGAAGAACACGACGGGATCGGTGGGATATACGAACGTGAGGCTCGGGCTCAGGCTGCGGAAACCCGAGCCCGTGGCGAGCTCGGACGAGAACTGCGGCGTGCCCGCGAGCGTCGCGGCGGTCGCGATCTCGAACGGGTCGTTGCCGTTGTCGTCCTTGTAGCGCAGGTTGCCGACGATGTACGGCGCCGTCGGCTTTCTGCGCGTGAACTGGTAGCGCAGGCCGAGCTCCGTGTCGCCCGCACCTTCGCCGTGCGCATGGAACACGCCGTCCTCGACCGCCTGGCGCAAGAACTCGCGCGAGCGCGTGTCGTCGTCGCGATAGACGTACTCGCCTTTGAGCTCCATCTCGAGTCGACTCGTGAGCCCGTAGCGAAGGCTCAAGCCGGCCATGTACGTGTCGCGGTCGGCTTCGACCACGTCGATGATGCCCACGAGCAGTGCTGGCAGGATCGTGAAGCCTTCCACCGCGACGCGGCTGACCGACGAGTAGTAGTACTGGAACAGCGGCTCCACGACGAACTGGCCCTTCGGCGTGAGCACGCCGCCGATGTCGGGGCTCACGCGCGGCAGCTCCGGCATCTTGTTGGTCTGCGCCTCGAGCTGATCCTTGCGCTCGACGGCCACGACGGGCGGCTGGCCGGGACTGGCGGGGG
Organism: Gammaproteobacteria bacterium; assembly: GCA_035644475.1. GTDB lineage: Bacteria > Pseudomonadota > Gammaproteobacteria > Steroidobacterales > Rariloculaceae > FEN-1219. The sequence continues at coordinate 1,125 of DASQOL010000123.1, forward strand.
CGCCCGGCTGCGCGGCCGGCGCGACCTGTTCCGCGCCCGTGCCGCGCAGGTTCTCGAGATCCTCCGCGCGCACGATCAGGCGCGCGAGCTCGCGCCGCTGCCGCCCGAGGTCCTCGAGCTGCGCGAGGATGTCGCGGTAGCGCGCGTCGATCTCGGCGAGCGTCGCCTCGAGCTGCAACGGCGTCGCGTCGGATAGGTTTTGCGCGGCGGCCGCGCAAGGCAGGGCTGCGGCGCACAGCGCCAAGACCTTCGTCAACGGCGTCATCGCGTCGTGAGTCCGCATCGCATCGTCTCCCGCTCGTGCGGTCTACTGCTGGAACGTCAACGCGTCGCTCACGGCGCGGCTCGCGGCGAGCCCGTCGATCGCGGTCGCCACGTTCTGTATCGAGATGTCGAGGACCGTCGTCGCGTCGATGTGCTGACCGTCGAGCGAGTTCTGCACGATCGTGCCGAAACCGGTCCAGCTGTCGAGGAATCCATTGCTCACAGAGTTGCCGGGCCCGTTCTGGATCAGGAGCTGCCCGACGTTCGCGAGAGCGGCCGGGTCGACGGCGGCGCCGAGATCGTCGATGCGCAGCGTGCTCGCGTATTGCTGCTCGCCGTTGAGCGTGACCGAGCGAGTGAGCCCGATCGCCACGTTGACGCCGCCGCCGAGGAGCACCCCGCCGCGCATGTCGCCGAGGCGCGCGGCGTCGATGGCCACGGCCGCCAACGGCACGTTGCCCGGCTCGAAGAGCGCCGACGTGGGATCGGGGGCGGGCGCCGGGCCGGTGCCGCGTTGCTCGAGCTCCGCGTCGCTCGCGCGCCGCTTCGCGTCGATGAGGTCGTGCTGCGATTCGAGCGAGCGCCGCTCCTGACCGAGCGAGTCCAGCTGGTCACGGAGGTGCAGGTCTTCCGCCGCGGACTTCTGCCGGCGCTCCTCGAGCGCACGGCGCTCCCCGGCGATTTGGCTGAGCGCGCGCTCGCTCGACGCGCCGCGCTCGTGAGCGGCGAGGAGCAGCGCGCGTTCGGAGTCGAGCTTCGCTAGACCGTCGGCGAGACGCGCGCTCTGCGCGCCGAGCTCGGTTTGGCGCGATTCGAACGAGGCGTAACGCTCCTCGACCGCCCTCAAGCGCACCTCGAGCTCGCGGCTCGCGCTCGCCTGCCATGTGCGCTCCGCGGCGAGTTCCGAACGTGCGGCGCCGAGCTCTGCGAGCGCGGCCGCGACGCCGTTCCGCAGCTGCTCGAGCGCGGCGGTGTCGCGGGAGCCGAACGTCGCGAAGGCGGGCCACACGAGCCAGACCCAGGCGGCCATCGCGAGCAACAGGCCGACGAGTAGCGCCGCGGCGAGGTGCCGCTTCCGCCTGCGGCGAGCACGACGCCTGCGGCCGAGCGCGGAGTAGGCGGCCACCAGCTGATCGACGTCCGGCTCGCGGTCGAAGGTGAACGCGGTGGCCATCAGAACTCTCCGAAGCGCGGCAGGTTGACGGTGAGGCTTGCCAGGTCCTGCGGTGCGAGGGCGGCGCCGAGTGGCGCTACCGCGAGGCCTTGCCACTGCGCTTCGGTGTTGAAGTTGCGGCGGCCGATCTCCGGCTTGCTTTTGACGATGAACAAGACGCCGTTGTCCCACATCCGCTCGAATTCGTGCGCCGCCACGAGGCGTGTGCCGAGCGCGGGGTCGCCGAGCAACACGTGGTTGTTGCGGACGCCCTTCACGATCACGAAGTGGCGGTAACCCCGGTAGTTGATCAAGGCGATCGCGGGGACGCCGGCGTTCGCGAGCACGGGCAGCGTGGCCTCGTAGCCGTCGGAGTCGTAGCCGTGGTTCGCGAGGTAGCCCTTCATGTCGAGAAGCGAGAAGCCGGCTTGCGCGATCCGCCGCTGATCGCCGTGGTCGTACATGTAGCGGAAAGTGGCCGTCTCGTCGGTGGGATCGTCGTAGTGGAACGTCAGCAGAGTCGCGAGCGCGGCGGAGCCGCAGCTGAAGTCGTAGCGCTGCTTCACGACCTTGCTGAACTTGCGCTCGCTGATGGTCGTGGCCGGCACGTTGACGATGCCCTCGGAGCCTGGCACCCAGATCGAGCCCGCGCGCACGGGTGCGGCGAGCTGCATGCTTGCCGCGAGCACCCCTACGGCGGCGCCGAGGGCCGCGGCGCGGCGGCCACGCGCCATCTAGGGCTCCACGGCCACGTTGATGATCGTCGAGTTCTGGATCAGCACGTTGTTACCCGTGTTCTGAACCGCGCTCACGAAGCCCGACGCGTTGCCGAAGGCGTCGCCGGCGATGGAGTTGTGCCCCGTCGTGTTGTCGAGCGCGGTGTTACCTGTCACTACGCCGTCCTGGTCGTTCGTGTTCAGCGTGAGCTTGTCGAGCTCGAGCTTCGCTTTCGCTCGTTGCTGGTCGAGCGCGGCGGCGTCGAGCGGCTTGCCGCCCTCGAGCTGCGCAAGCGGAGCGGCGGGGCTTGCGGCTGCGTCTTCCGCCGCGGGAGGGAGCGGCGCCGCGGACGGCGGAACCGCGGCCGGTGCCGCGTCATCTGCCCGTGCCAGCGTCGCATACAGTGCGAACGCGACGCTCGCAAACAGCGCGATTCGATTCTTGGTCACGGTGGACACCTCCGAAAAGGCGGGACCGGACGCCCTTCCGGCGGCGCCCGGTCCCGCGACTACCGACTCCCGGTCGTTCGCGGCAGGTCCTACTGCAACGAGAGATTTGCCTGCACGTTGACGTTCTGCTGGATCAAGCTGTTGTTGCCCAGGTTCTGCCCGACCACGCTGATTCCCGCGGTGTCACCGAACGAATCGGTGATCGAGTTGCTCGCGGTTTGCTCCGCGGCTTCGCCCGCGGTCACGGCGGCCGTGTTGCCGGACACGCTCGCTTCCAACAGCGACACGTTGGCAGCGATGCTGCCCAGCGTGATGCTGTTGTCGACCGTCGCCGTGCCGCCGTTGTTGGCCGCGGCGCTGCCGGGGCCGGCGTCGGCATAGCTGTTGTCGGAGCTGTTGCTGTTGTCGGAGTTGTCGCTGTTGTCGACGCTGGCAGTGCCGCCGCCGTTCGCGGCTGCCGACTTGATACCCGCCAACGCGCCCGACCTGTCGGAGTTGTCGCTGTTGTCGACGCTGGCAGTGCCGCCGCCGTTCGCGGCCGCGCCGCCGGACCCGCCTTCGCCGCTTCCCGCAGTCGCGGAGCTGTTGTCGGACGCGTCGCTCCGGTCGACCATCGCCGTGCCGCCGTTGTTCGCGGCCGCGGAGCCGCCGAGCGCGCGGACGAAGTTGCGCTCCGAGTTGTCGCTGTTGTCGGAGCTGTCGTTGCCGTTGCCGTTCACGGAGTCGGATACGCCGACCGCGACGCTGCCGCCCGCGGCGGACGCGCTGTTACCGCCCGACGTGGCGTCGTTGGTGACGCTGTTGTTCGAGCTGTCGCTGTTGTCGCTCGTGTCGCTGCTCGTGCTGTTGCCGCTGTTCGTGGTCGCAGTCGACGCCGTGCCGCCCTCGTTGGCGATTGCCGAAGCGGTGTCCGCCGAGTTGCCGTTGTTGTCGTTGCCCGCCGCGGCGTAGCCGGCGAGGCCCAAGAACGACGTCGCAACGAGCAGCCTGATCAATTTGGTGTTGGTCATTGGTCTGATCCTTCTCTTGGATAGCTGTACGATTCGCGCGCGCTACTGAGCCGCGCCGCCGGTGGTCAGGTTGGCCTGCAGGTTCACGCTCTGCTGCACGGCTGACGACTGTCCGAGGTTCTGCGCGGCAACGCTGACGCCGGCCGCCGTGCCGAACGAGCCGCTGATGTCGTTGGTCGACTCCTGGTGTGCGTCCGTGACGCCGACCGTCGAGCCGTTGTCGGCCACGGTGGACGCGAGCGCGCTCGTATTCACCGCGATCGTGCCCAAGCTCACGCTCTTGTCCACGCTCGCCGAGGAGCCTTCGCCATTTGCCGCAGCTCCGCCGGCGTTCGCGGATGCACTGCTGTTGTCGGAGCTGTCCGGATTCACCGAGTTGTCGCTGTTGTCGGCCGTCGCCGAGCTGCCCTCGCCGTTGGCGGCGGCCGAACCCACAGAGGCCGCGGCGTGGCTCTCGACGGAGTTGTCGCTGTTGTTCGCCTCGGCGGAGCTGCCTTCACCGTTCGCTGCAGCGGCACCGTGGTCCGCGCTGGCGGTGCTGTTGTTCGAGTCGTCGCTCGCGTCGACGGTCGCGGTGCTGCCTTCGCCGTTGGCCGAGGCGGCGCCCAACGCGGCGCCGACACCGTTCACCACGGAGTTGTTGCTGTTGTTCGAGCTGTCGTTGTTGTTTTCGTTGCCGGAGCCGGCGACGGTGACCGCCAAGCTGTGACCCGCCGCCGACGCCGAGCCGGCGTCGGACGTCGCGGTGTTGCTCTTGCTATTGTCCGAGCTGTTGCTGTTGTTCGCCGCGTTCGAAGCGTCGCTGTTGCCGGAGCCGTCGGTCGTGACGGTCGCCTGCGAATCGTCGCTTGCGATCGCCGAGCCGTTGGCCGCCGTGTTGTTGCTGTTGTCCGGGCCCTCTGCCGCAGCGAGTGACGACCACAATGCGAACGTCGTCGTTGCTGCAAAGACGATTGTGAGACGTTTCATCCGACTTCCCTCCGATGTGAAAACGCAGTAGGAACGTGTGGAGCGCGGTCCCTAGAGCGTTGCGGATGCTCTCCCGCGGCCGCGCTCAGACCGGAGAGGTACAGTAAACAGTACCGAATGTGGTTCCATTCCCCAGGGAGCGCCCACCGTTTCTGAGCGCCAAACGCGGGTTGCCCATTCACGGGGTATCAGGTTGGAGGCTTGGGTGTGGGCCTTTGGTCTCATGCGCCTCGCTAAGGCGGGGAGTAATGATCCACGCACGGCGATCTTCCAACCAGCAAGAAGGAAATGCCGCGCGCCGTTGCTACCAAAGGACCCGCTGCGTTTGCAGCGCCGCACCGGACTGGACACCGTATGGAATTCAGCCCAGCTCATGGAAGTCTCGACTCACCAACCAAGCTCGATACCTTCAGGCCCGAGGAGACCTTCGACCTCAAGTTGACGGAGATCTTGCAGCGTCGACAGCGGCCTCTGTTGATGCTCATCAATCCGGACGGCGAGCTGCTCTATTCCACGATCGATGACTCGGGCGCGCGCCGGGGCCAGTCGGGCCTCACGCAACGGCTGATCAACGAGGCGCTCAACGAGGCTCAGCGCCCCTTCCACGAGGGGCGGCCGACGACCGGCGCAGTAGAGCCCCTCGCGATCAACAAGCCCGGCGAACGCTGCGCGCTCGTGACGGTAGGAAGGGAGCTGTTCTGCCTGCGGCTGTTCTCGCTGCAGGATGCGCACGGCGCGCGCGGCGGGCTCTATGCCGTGCTCGTGGAGCCGATCAACCGGCCGCAATCGGACAACATCAACGTCGACAGGGTCAGGTGTCTATTCAGGCTCTCGAAGCGCGAGATCGACGTGCTCGGCGCGCTCATGTCCGGCGATACCGACAAGGAAATCGCGCTGAAGCTCACCGTCAGCGTCGAGACCGTGCGCGCCTATCTGAAATCGATCAGAGCGAAGTTGCGCGTGAAGACGCGGACGGCGATCGTGTCGATCATTCACGGCGTGCAGAGAGAGCGATTGACGCCAACCGATTGAGCGGCGCTTCGGGCGATGCTCGACCCGGCGATTCGCCGCGTCCTCCCGGGCCCGCGGACGCCGCGTCCTCGATTGCGAGGCAGATGGAGCGCCTCAAAGGATACGTCTCTCCACGGCACCCGGCCGGATCGGCGGCACAGCTCGCCGACTACCGAGACGCGATCGTCGGCATGGAAGAGGTCATAAACGCCAAGGATGCGGAGCTCGCCCGACACGAGGACGAAGAGCAGCGACTCGCGGCGCGGGTGCTCGAGCTCGAGCGGCAGTGCGCGGAGCTCCTCGGCCGGCGTAACGAGCGCGAGTCCGCCTACGGGCAGCTGCAGGACAAGCTCGCCGCGCAGATCGAGGCTACGGCGCGGGTCACGGCCCACTTCGAGCGCAGAGTGAGGGAGCTCGAGCTGGCGGTTGCGGGCGGCGGCGGCCGCGAGCCGAAAGTCGAGCACGAGTCTGAGCCCACGCTCCGCGCACCCGCAGTAGCTCCGCCGCCGCCCATTGCGCCGCTGCCCGCTGCGCCCGGCGACTCGTCTCGCGGCGCCGATCCCAGTTGGATTCGCAGGCTGGGCGTGGAGCTGCGATCGCTAACGCAAGAGCAAGGCGCGATGCAGACGGAGATCGTGCGCGCCGCGGCGCAGGTCACCGCTCTCGACCGAGTGCGCGAGGATGCGGTCCGCGAAGGCGGCTTGCTCAGGGCCGAGCTCGCCGCTGCCAGCTGGCCGGCGGCGCGCGACCACGAGCCGCGGTTCGACGCCCGCGATCAGCGGGGCGCGCCGCGGCCGCCGGCGGGTGCGCGGCGGCTCGTCACGACCGTCGACGGCGCGAGTCTGAGCTATCCGCTGCGCGACGGGGACATGACGATCGGCCGCAGCAAGCATTGCGACATCTGCATCCCGAGCCACTTCGTGAGCCGGATCCACGCAACATTGAGTATCCGCAGTCTCGCGACTCTCATTGCCGACGCGGACAGCAAGAACGGCATCTTCGTCAATTCGGTGCGCGTTCACCGGCACGAGCTACACGACGGCGACGTCATTAGTCTCGGCGGCCAGCTGGATCTCTTGTTCGTCGACGGGAAGAGTTGAGCGCACGCGGCGCGAGTAGTGCCCGCGCCGGGTCCTATGCGACGGCTGCTGCCGGACCCGCCGTGCCTCGGGCGGACCCGGCGCGTCTACCGAGACCGCGCCGTTCCTGGTGTGGTGGTGGAGGCGGCGGGAATCGAACCCGCGTCCGCAAGCCCTCTGCCATCAGCTCTACATGCGTAGTCACGTCGATTGTTTTAACTGGCAGCAAGCCCGACGGACAGGGCGCACTGACAGCGATTCCGTTTACGATCTTAGCGAGTCGGTCCCGGACGTACCTCGTCGCGATCTTGTGAGATATGACGCCTGAATGTCCCCGCTAAGGGCGGACCTGGACGCACAAGCACGGCTCCAGTCAGACGGCACCGAACCGGTTTTTAGGCGGCTAGTGCGTAGTTGTCGTCGTTGGCAACTAAACGTTGCAAGCTGTTTTACGAGGATCCTGCAACCTCGGCATGCACCTCAGGTTTCGCGACCCACGTCGAAACCAGGTCGCCCCCATTGGACACACACCCAGTGTAAGGCGCCCGGCCGCGGTTTCAAGGCGTGGGTTCGCATTTCGGCCGGCGCGACAGGCCGGACGGCGTCAATGCGCGCGCAGCGCGCGCGCCTTGTCGCGGTCCCAGTCGCGGTCCTTCTCCGTTGCGCGCTTGTCGTGCTGCTTCTTACCTTTCGCGAGGCCAACGGAGAGCTTCGCGCGGTTCTTGCTCCAGTAGAGCTCGAGCGCGACGAGCGTGTACCCCTTGCGCTCGACGAGCCCGGTGAACCGGTCGATCTCCCGGCGATTCAAGAGGAGCTTGCGAATCCGCGTGGGATTGGCCTCCACGTGCGTCGACGCGGTATTGAGCGGAGTGACGTGCGAGCCGAGCAGCCAGGCTTCGCCCTCGCGTAGTATCACGTACGCGTCCACGAGCTGCGCCTTGCCCGCGCGCATGCTCTTGACCTCCCAGCCGAACAGCGCGAGCCCGGCTTCGACGCGTTCCTCGATGAAATAGTCGAAACGCGCCTTCTTGTTCTGCGCGATCGTCGTGTTCTTTTCGTCCTTCTTGGCCATGCCGCGTCAATGATCCTAGAATCACCCGCCAAAAAACACTCCGCCGGAGTGTCCGGGAGACGAGCCCTTGCCGAGAGTGCAGCGCAGCGCGCGCGTTCCATACACCGCCGAGCAGATGTTCGACCTCGTCGACGACATCGAGAGCTATCCGCGTTTCCTACACTGGTGCAGCGGCGCGCGAATCGACCTTCGGCAGGGGAACACCGTGGAAGCGACGCTCGACATCGGCGCGCTGGGATTTCGTCGCAGCTTCCGCACGCGCAACACGCTGGCGCGGCCGAGCAGGATTCAGATCGAGCTCGTCTCGGGCCCGTTCCGCCGCTTGCGCGGCGAGTGGAAGTTCACGGCGCTCCCCGAGGGCGGCTCGGACGTCTCGCTCACCCTCCAGTTCGAGGTGACCGTGTCGCCGTTCGGCGCCGTCTTCTCAAAGGTGTTCGAGGAGCTCGCCGGAGCGCAGATGACGGCGTTCACCGAACGCGCGGCCAAGATCTACGATACGGCTACCTGAGGGGGCTACCTGAGGCCTATGACGCCGGCTGCATCGCGACGTCGCGTTCGAAACGCGCGACGCGATCGCCGTCGAAGTACACGACGAACCAGCGGCGCTCCACGTCCTCGGAGCGGCCGTGAACGTGGTAGTAGGGGTAGTCCCAACGGTCGCGGTGAAACGTATCGGTGACCATCGGCGTGCCGAGCAGGAACTGCACCTGCTTGCGGGTCATGCCGACCTCGACTTGCGAGACGTCCTCGGCGTCGAGCAAGTTACCCTGCTGAACGTCGATCCGATAGACACAGGCGCTCAGGCAGAGCGTCGCGAGGAGCGCGGCGGCGAAGCGAATCAACGGCAGGCGGCGAACGAGGTTCAAGGTGGAGCGCACGTCAAGTCTGGGCCATAATCCGACCAGAATGATAACCCATTAGTTCATCGCGAGCGGAACGTGGAAGGACAAGATCTACGTAAGGCCGGCCTAAAGGTCACGTCGCCGCGGCTCAAGGTCCTCGAGATCCTCGAGAAGAGCGGCCAACGGCACCTGTCGGCCGAGGCCATCTACCGGCTGCTGTTCGAGGGCGGCGAGGAGCTCGGGCTCGCCACCGTCTATCGCGTGCTCACGCAGTTCGAGCGCGCCGGGCTCGTGAGTCGTCATAACTTCGAGGGCGGCACGGCGGTGTTCGAGCTCGCCGACCGCACCCATCATGACCACATGGTATGTCTCGACACCGGCAAGGTGATCGAGTTTTACGACGAACGAATCGAGCAGATCCAGCGCGAGATCGCCGCGAAGCACGGCTACGACATCGAGGAGCACAGCCTCGTGTTGTACGTGCGGCCGAAGAAGAAGTCCTGATCGGTCACTTCGCCGCGCGCTCGATCATCTCGGCCGCGTGGGCGCGCGTTGCGGCCGTGATCTCGATCCCTCCGAGCATTCGCGAGAGCTCCTCGACGCGCTCCTCGGGGTTCAAGCAACGCACGTTCGTGCGGCTCGTCTTGCCGTCCGTGAGCTTGACGACGCGGTAGTGGCGCTGCCCCTGGCTCGCCACCTGGGGCAGGTGCGTGACGCAGAGGATCTGCCGGTGCGCGGCGAGCTGCGCGAGCTTGCGGCCCACGATCTCGGCGACACGGCCGCCGACGCCCGCGTCGACCTCGTCGAACACGAACGCTGGAACCGGCGAAGCGCCCGAGCGCACGACCTCGATCGCTAGGCTGATCCTCGACAGCTCCCCGCCCGAGGCCATCTTGCTCAGCGAGCCGAACGGCTGGCCCGGGTTCAGCTTGACCTGAAACTCGACGCGTTCGAGGCCCGTGGCGTCCGCGCGTTCCTCCGCTTTCCGCTCGAGCTCGATGCGAAACTCGCCGTGAGGCATGCCGAGCTCCGCGAGCTCGTCGGTGACCTCGCGGCCGAGCACGGTGGCATGCTTACGCCGTCCCGCGGACAGCCTGGCGGCGATCTCGAAGTACTTGGCTCGCGCGGCATCTACCCTCGCGGCGAGCGCTTCCAACGACTCGCCGTCGCCGTCGAGGGCGCTCAGGCGCGCTCTGAGCGCGTCGAGAACCTGGGCGAGCGCCGCGTCGTCGACGGCGTGGCGGCGAGCGAGCGCTCGGATTTTCGCGAGGCGCTCGTCGAGCCACTCGAGACGCGCGGGGTCGGCTTCGATGCGGTCGCGGTAGTGCCCGAGCGCCGACTCGATCTCGCGGAGCTCGATCTCCACGCTCGCCAGCTGCTCGCGCAGCGCGCCGAGGGAGGGGTCATGGGCGACGACATGGTCGAGCTCTTGCCGAGCTTGGACCACGGCCGAGTAGGCGGCGCCGGCCTCGTTCTCGTAGAGCCGGTCGAGCGCGCCGCTTACGGCGCGCAACAGTGCGTCCACGTTCGCGAGGCGGTCGCGCTCGGCGCGCAGCTCGGCGTGCTCGCCGGGCTTGAGCCCGAGTGCCTCGAGCTCGACGACTTGGAAGCGCAGGAGCTCGATTTGCGCGGCCCGGTTGCTGCCTGCGTTGCGGCGTGCTTCGAGGTCTTGCTCGAGCCGCCGCAATTCTGCGTGCGCGGCCGAGACGCGTTCCGCGAGCGGCTCGAGATTGCCGTGCGCGTCGAGAAGCGCGCGTTGGTTCGAGCCCTCGAGCAGCGATTGATGGGCGTGCTGGCCGTGGATGTCGATCAGCAGCCCCCCGAGCGTTTTCAGATCTTGAAGCGTGGCCGGTTGGCCGTTGATGAACGCGCGCGAGCGGCCCTCGGAGCCGATCACGCGCCGCAGCGTGCAGGACTCGCCGTCATCGAGGCCCCGTTCCTTGAGCCAGGGGAGGGCCGTGTCCTCGGGGGCGCAGTCGAACGACACGCTGATCTCGGCGCGCTCGGTGCCTTGGCGCACCGCATTCGCGTCGGCGCGGTCGCCGAGCGCCAGCGCGAGAGCGTCGACGAGAATGGATTTGCCGGCGCCGGTTTCGCCGGTGAGCACGCTAAATCCCGCGGCAAGCTCCACCTCGACCTCGTCGATGACGGCGTAGTTCTTGACGCGGATCAGGCTCAGCATGGCTCACTCGGAGCGCGTCGCGCCCCCGTTGCGGTTCGCCCGGCCCCAGTTGAGCTTCGAGCGCAGCAGCTCGTAGTAGTTGTAGTCGCGCGGGTGGAGCAGAGTGACGGTGCGGTCGGCGAGCCCGATTCGCAACGCTTCGCCGCCGCCCATCCGACCGAGCTCCTCGCCGTCGCACAGGATGTGCGCCGCGCTGTCGGCGCCCTCGAGACGCACTTCGATCTTGCTCCCGGATTTGAGCAGCAGCGGCCGGTCGCTCAGCGTGTGCGGGCAGATCGGCACCATCACGAGCGCGTCGACGTCGGGCTGGATGATCGGCCCGCCGCACGAGAGCGCGTAGGCCGTGGAGCCCGTGGGCGTGGCGACGATCAAGCCGTCGCCGCGGTGCGTGTTGACGTAGGTGCCGTCGACCGTCGTGACGAAGTCGAGCATGCGGCCCGCTTCGCCTTTCTGCAGCACCACGTCGTTCAAGGCGAGCAGAGCCGGGCGATCGGTGCGGGGGGCGTCGACTTCCGCCGCCAACATCAGCCGGCGCTCGGCCAGGTAGTCGCCACCCAGAATGGCGTCGATCGTCTCGAGCATGTGCTCGGGCGAGACGTCCGTGAGGAATCCGAGGCGCCCGCGATTGATTCCGAGCAACGGCACGTCGCGGTGGGCGACGTGTCGCGCCGCGTGCAGCAACGTGCCGTCGCCGCCGATCGCGACGCAGAGGTCGACGTGCTCCGCGAGCCTCGTTTCATCGACACGCGTGACGCCCGTGAGCTCCGCGGCACCGGGCGCTTGCGCGGCCGCGAATACCTCGATGCCGCGCTTGGTCAGGTGTTCGAGGACTTGCTGCGCCGGTTCGGCTACGCTCGGCTCGTTGAGACGGCCCCACAGTCCGACCGTCCTGAATTCCCGCGGCATGCTTCGCTTTCTTGACAGTGGACGGAACCCGTTGTTAGCGTGCCAAAGGCTTTGAGCGGGCTCTAAGTTAGCACAGCCTGGGCAAATGGCGAGCGACAAACCTCGAGACGTTTTGGATGACCGCGCGCAGACGTTGTTGCGGATCTTGGTCGATAAGTACATCCGCGACGGCCAGCCCGTGGGCTCGCGTACGCTGTCGCGCGACTCCGGCCTCGACCTGAGCCCGGCGACGATCCGCAACATCGTCGCCGATCTCGAAGAGCTAGGATTCGTGAGCTCGCCGCACACGTCGGCGGGGCGCGTTCCGACCATCAAGGGCTACCGGTTCTTCGTCGACACATTAATTAAGTTGACTCCGCCCAACGGCGACGACCTCCTACGCTTTACGCAGGGGCTCCACGAGGCCTCCGGCGACCCGCAAGCCCTCGCCTTATCCGTCTCCAACCTGCTATCGGCGGTCACGAAGCTCGCGGGCATCGTGACCGTGCCGCGGCGCGCCCAGACTTCGGTGCGCCAGATCGAGTTCTTGCCGCTTTCGGGGCAACGCGTCTTGGCGATCGTCGTGATCAACGAGCGCGAGGTCCAGAACAAGATCTTGAACGTTCAACGAGATTTCAGCAGCGACGAGCTCCGACAGGCCAGCAACTATCTGAACGACCGCTGCGGCGGGCGCTCGCTGTCGCAGATACGGGAGCTCCTGCTCGGCGAGCTGCGCAAGACTCGCGCTTCGATGAACGCCCTGATGGTCGAGGCGATCGAGATGGCGCAGCAGGTGTTCCCGGAAGGAGAGCCCCGGCCCGAGCTCGTGCTGGCCGGCGAGACCAACCTCATGGGGGTCGGCGCGCTATCCGACGTCGAGACCTTGAAGGGACTGTTCGAAGCCTTCGGGCACCAGCGCGACATTCTGCATTTGCTCGACCAGAGCATGCGGGCACAAGGCGTCCAGATCTTCATCGGCCACGAATCGGGTTACGATCTCCTTGATTCCTGTAGCATTGTCGCTGCTCCGTACGCCACGGCGGACGATACGATGGGGGTTCTCGGGGTCATCGGGCCAACCCGCATGGCCTACGAGCGCGTGATACCGATCGTCGACATCACGGCGAAGTTGCTCGGCCGCGCCTTGAAGTCGAACGTCTAGGCCCCACGTCAGCACCACTCGAAGCGGGCCCGCTGCGTGGGAACGGCGGAGGATTGTGCATGAACGAACACGCAAACGACGAACAGGTGCCCGCACAAGGACCGTCGGGCGAGCCCGCGGACCTGCCATCGGCCGAAGAGGCTCTGCGCCGTGAAGCCGCGGAGAACTGGAACAAGTACCTGCGCGCGGCCGCCGAGCTCGACAACTTCCGCAAGCGCAGCGCGCGCGATGTCGACACCGCGCGCAGGGCGGGCGCCGAGCGCTTGGCGAAGAGCCTGCTGCCCGTGCGCGACAGCCTGGAAGCGGCCCTCGCGAGCGCCGGCAAGGCGGATCTCAAGACCTTGATCGACGGCCAGCAGGCCACCCTGCGCCTGCTCGACGAGGCCCTGGCGGCCGCGGACATCATCGCGATCGATCCCCACGGGGAACCGTTCGATCCGGCGAAGCATGAGGCGCTCAGCATGGTGCCCGCGCCGCAGGCCGAGCCGAACACAGTGATCGATGTCGTCCAGAAGGGCTATCACATGAACGATCGCCTGCTGCGGGCCGCGAAGGTGATCGTCGCGCGCGGCGACAGCTAGACAAGCTTGAACTCTATGCGCCGCGCCCCATCTCGAAAACAACCGGCGGCTTAGTCGACTTTCTTTGGGTTGACTTTCTTCGGGACGAATTTCGCAACGATTTTTGGAGCAGAACCACCATGGGACGAGTCATCGGCATCGACTTGGGCACGACCAACTCCTGCGTCGCCGTCATGGACGGCGGCAAGCCGAAGGTGATCGAGAACAGCGAGGGTGATCGCACGACGCCGTCGATCGTCGCCTTCACCAAGGACGGCGAGGTGCTCGTCGGTCAGACGGCCAAGCGCCAAGCGGTCACCAACCCGACCAATACCTTGTTCGCGGTCAAGCGCCTGATCGGCCGCCGCTACGAGGACGACGTCGTGCAAAAGGACGTCGGCATGGTGCCGTACAAAGTCGTCAAAGCCGACAACGGCGATGCTTGGGTCGAGGCCAACGGCAAGCAGATGGCGCCGCCCGAGATCTCGGCGCGCGTGCTCGCGAAGATGAAGCAGACGGCGGAGGACTACCTCGGCGAGAAGGTCACCGAGGCCGTCATCACCGTGCCCGCCTATTTCAACGACTCACAGCGCCAAGCCACCAAGGACGCCGACAAGATTGCTGGCCTCGAGGTCAAGCGCATCATCAACGAGCCGACGGCCGCGGCCCTCGCCTACGGCATGGACAAGAATCGCGGCGACAAGAAGATCGCCGTGTACGACCTGGGCGGCGGCACGTTCGACATTTCGATCATCGAGATCGCGGAAGTCGACGGTGAGCACCAGTTCGAGGTGCTGGCCACGAACGGCGACACGTTCTTAGGTGGCGAGGACTTCGACAAGCGGATCATCGACTACCTCTCGAAGGAGTTCCAAAAGGAGAGCGGCATCGACATCCGCCGCGATCCGCTCGCGATGCAGCGCCTCAAGGAGGCGTCCGAAAAGGCCAAGATCGAGCTGTCGTCGCGGCAGCAGACCGAGGTCAACCTGCCGTACATCACGGCGGACGCGTCGGGTCCGAAGCACCTGAATATCAATCTCACGCGCGCGAAGCTCGAGTCTCTCGTCGAGGACCTGATCGAGAGAACGATCGCGCCCTCCAAGACGGCGCTCGCCGACGCAGGCTTGAAGGTCTCCGAGGTCGACGACGTGATCCTCGTCGGCGGCCAGACGCGCATGCCGAAGGTGCAGGAGACGGTGCAGACTCTGTTCGGCAAGGAGCCGCGTAGGGACGTGAACCCCGACGAGGCCGTGGCGGTTGGCGCGGCGATCCAGGCCGGCGTGCTCGCGGGCGAGGTGAAGGACGTCCTGCTGCTCGACGTGACGCCGTTGTCGCTCGGCATCGAGACGCTCGGCGGCGTGATGACGAAGCTCATCGACAAGAACACCACGATCCCGACCAAGGCGAATCAAACGTTCTCGACGGCCGAGGACAGCCAGACGGCGGTCACGATTCACGTGCTCCAGGGCGAGCGCGGCCGCGCGAACGACAACAAGTCGCTCGGACGGTTCGATCTCAGCGACATTCCCCCGGCGCCGCGGGGCATGCCGCAGGTCGAGGTCACGTTCGACATCGACGCCAATGGCATCCTGAACGTGTCGGCCAAGGACAAGGCCACGGGCAAGGAGCAGAAGATCGTGATCAAGGCCTCGTCGGGCTTGAGCGAGGACGAGATCAAGCGCATGGTCGGCGACGCCGAGGTGCACGCGGCCGAGGACGTGAAGTTCCGCGAGCTCGCGGAAGCACGTAACCAAGCCGACGCGTTGATCCATGCGACGGAGAAGTCGCTTCGCGAGCTCGGCGACAAAGTCACGGGCGAGGAGCGCGTTAAGATCGAGAGTGCCGTCGCGGGTCTGAAGGACGCGATCAAGGGCGACAGCAAGAGCACGATCGAGGCGAAGGTCCGCGCGCTCAGCGAGGCTTCGGCCGGAATGGCGCAACGCCTCTACGCGCAGCAGGGCGGGGCGCAACCCGGCGGTGCGAGCGCGGGCGGCGGCGGCAAGGACGAGAACGTCGTCGACGCCGAGTTCGAAGAGGTCAAGGACGACGAGAAGAAGAGCGCCTAGGCTCGACCGCTGGAGTGACGCGCTTGAATGACGGGAGAGCACGCGCGAGCGTGCCCTCCCGTTGCCGTGGGGACGGGGATGTCGAAGCGAGACTATTACGAAGTGCTCGGTGTCGGCCGGGATGCGCCGGAGACCGAGCTGAAGAAGGCGTACCGGCGCCTCGCGATGAAATTTCATCCGGACCGCAATTCCGACGACGGCTCCGAGGCCAAGTTCAAGGAGGTCAAGGAGGCCTACGAGGTCTTGTCGGACAACGACAAGCGCGCGGCCTACGACCGATTCGGCCACGTCGGGGTCAACGGCCCGCAGGGGATGGGCGGCGGCTTCGGCGGCGCGGACGCCTTTAGCGACATCTTCGGCGACGTCTTCGGCGACATCTTCGGCGGCGGCCGCCGCAGCCGCACCCAGGTCTTCCGCGGCGCCGATCTGCGCTACGAGCTCGAGCTGTCGCTCGAGCAAGCCGTGGCCGGCGACTCGATAAACCTCGAGCTGCCGACTCAAGTCGAGTGCACCCGTTGCGCGGGAAAGGGCGCCGAGCCCGGCACCAATCCCGTCACCTGCAAGACCTGCGGCGGCGCGGGCCAGGTCCGCATGGCGCAAGGCTTCTTTTCCATCCAGCAGACCTGCCCAGCGTGCAGCGGCGCCGGCGCCACGATCGAGAAGCCCTGCCGTGAATGCTCCGGCCGCGGCCGGGTCCGCAAGGTTCGGACCCTGTCGGTGAAAGTGCCGGCGGGCGTGGACAACGGCGACCGGATCCGTTTGTCGCGCGAGGGCGAGGCCGGACGGAACGGCGGGCCTGCGGGCGATCTGTACGTCGACATCACGGTGCGGCAGCATCCGATCTTCACGCGTGAGGGCCAGAACTTGAGCTGCGACGTGCCCGTGAGCTTCACCACGGCCGTGCTCGGGGGCAGCGTCGACGTGCCGACGCTCGACGGCACGGTGGTCTTGAAGGTGCCGCCGGAGACTCAGTCCGGCAACGTGTTTCGGCTGCGAGGCAAAGGCGTCCGCTCCGTTCGGGTGAGCGGCTTCGGTGACCTGTTCTGTCGCGTGCAGGTCGAGACGCCCGTGCACCTCACGCAGGAACAGAAGGACAAGCTCCGCGAGTTCGACGAGTCGATCCAGAGCGGCGGGTCCCGCCATAATCCCCGGGCGCGCTCTTGGTTCGACGGTGTGAAGGAATTCTTCGAGCGCATGGGAGCCTGATCGTTGTTGAAGGTAGCAGTGCTCGGCGCCGCCGGCCGCATGGGCCGGGCCGTCCTGAGCTGTGTGTTCGAAGCGGACGACCTCTCGCTTGCGGGCGCGTTGACCGAGCCGGGAGACCGGCTGCTCGGGCATGACGTGGGCGAGCTCGTCGGAGCGGAGCCGCGCGGCGTTCCGTTGACGGACGATCTGCAGCAGGCCCTGAACGGGGCGCAGGCGGCCGTCGACTTCACCATGCCGCGGGCCACGGAGGCTAATCTGCGGGCCTGTGTCGACGGCGGCACGGCCCTCGTCATCGGCACCACTGGGCTCGAGACCCGCCAGATGAAGGCGATCGAGAAGGCGGCTCACGAGGTGCCGATCGTCTATTCCCGCAATCTGAGCGTCGGGGTCAACGTATTCGTGGAGCTCGTGGCGCGAGCCGCCAAGGCGCTCGCCGACGGGTACGACGTGGAGATCGCCGAGGCGCATCACCGGCACAAGGTCGACGCGCCCTCGGGCACGGCGCTCGCGCTCGGCGAGCGCATCGCCGCGGCCCGGGGCCGTAAGCTCGCGGACCTCGCGGTGTATTCGCGTCAAGGGCAAACCGGGCCTCGCGTCCCCGGCACGATCGGATTCACGGTCGTGCGTGGCGGCAACATCGTGGGCGAGCACGCCGTCCGTTTCATCGGGGCCGAGGAGCAAGTCGAGTTCGTGCACGAGGCGCAAGACCGCAAGACGTTCGCGCGCGGCGCCTTGCGGGCGGCTCGCTGGGTCGCCGGTCAGGCGCCGGGGCTCTACTCGATGGCCGACGTCCTCGGGCTTTCCCGCGACTAGCGTGGCGGCGCCGGCGGCAGACAGCCCGCGGCGCGTGACCGATCGATTTTTTCTAGCTCGTTGTCGAACGGACGCGCTAGAATTCCCTCCTGAGTTTCCCCGTTCATCTTTTTTGAACACGGGATCGGCCGGCGCGGCGGCGGCGATCTCGACCTTTGTGCAACGCGCGTTTTTCAGGAGCTCAGCGTGGCAGAGCCGGCGATACTAGCGCTCGAAGATGGGACCGTGTTCCACGGCGTGTCGGTTGGCGCCGAGGGACGTACTCTCGGCGAGGTGGTGTTCAACACCGCCATGACGGGCTACCAGGAGATCCTGACCGACCCGTCCTACTACCGACAGATCGTCACGCTGACGTATCCCCACATCGGCAACGTCGGCACGAACTCCGACGATTTCGAATCCACCAAGACCTACGCCGCCGGCCTGATCATCCGCGACCTGTCGCTCGCCGTGAGCAATTGGCGGGCCGAAGGCAGTCTGGAGCAGTTCTTGAAGCGCGGTAAGACCGTGGCGATCGCCGAGATCGATACGCGCCGTCTTACGCGGATCATCCGCGACAAGGGCGCGCAAGCGGGATGCATCGTCACGGGGAAGAAAACCAAACCCGACGAGGCGGTCAAGGCCGCCCGCAAGTTTCCGGGCCTGAAGGGGATGGACCTCGCGCGCCTAGTCAGCACCAAGCAGACCTATCAGTGGAACCAGGGGGCCATCTTCCCCAAGCGGCAGAGCGTCTACACGAAGCGCGTGGCCGCCTTCCACGTCGTCGCCTTTGACTACGGCATCAAGCGCAACATCTTGCGGCTGATCTCGGACCAAGATTGCCGCGTCACGGTCGTCCCGGCCACGACGAAGGCCGACGAGGTGCTGTCGCTGCTGCCGGACGGCGTGTTCTTGTCGAACGGGCCGGGCGATCCGGAGCCGTGCGACTACGCGATCGAGGCCATCGCGAAGCTCGTCGACCAGGGCGTGCCGACCTTCGGTATCTGCCTCGGCCACCAGCTGCTCGGGCTCGCGAGCGGCGCTAAGACCATAAAGATGAAGTTCGGCCATCACGGGGCCAACCACCCGGTCGTCGAGATCGATTCGGGCCGAGTGATGATCACGAGCCAGAACCACGGCTTCGCGGTCCAAGAGGACACCCTGCCGTCGAACGTGCGCGCCACGCACCGGTCCCTCTTCGACGGCACGCTGCAAGGGCTAGAGCGCACGGACCGGCCGGCGTTCTCGTTCCAGGGGCACCCCGAGGCCAGCCCGGGCCCGCACGACCTGAAGCCGCTGTTCCAGCGCTTCACGGCTGCGATGAAGACCTATCGGCACCGGGCCCAGGCCTCGTAATTTCAGTCTGTTACGCAACTTTCACCGAATCCAGGTTAACTAGATGCCCCGTCGCGACGACCTCGAAAGCATCCTGATCATCGGCGCCGGCCCGATCGTGATCGGTCAAGCCTGTGAGTTCGACTATTCGGGCACGCAGGCCTGCAAGGCGCTGAAGGAGGAGGGCTACCGCGTCATCCTCGTGAACTCGAACCCGGCCACGATCATGACCGACCCGGCGAGCGCCGACGCGATCTACATCGAGCCCATCCTGTGGCGGTCGGTAGCCGAGATCATCGCGAAGGAGAGGCCGAGCGCGCTGTTGCCGACCATGGGCGGCCAGACCGCGCTCAACTGCGCGCTCGACCTGGTGCGCGAAGGCGTGCTCGAGAAGTACGGCGTCGAGCTCATCGCCGCGTCGCGGGAGGCCATCGACATGGCCGAGGATCGCGAGCAGTTCCGCAACGCGATGCAGGAGATCGGTCTCGCGGTGCCGAAGGCCGGCATCGCGCATTCGCTCGAGGAGGCCTGGGCGGTCCAAGAGGAGGTCGGGTTCCCGACGATCGTACGGCCGTCGTTCACGCTCGGCGGCAGCGGCAGCGGCATCGCCTACAACCGCGAGGAGTTCGAGGAGATCGTCGCCAACGGCATCGACCAGTCGCCGACCGGCGAGGTGCTGCTCGAGGAGTCGGTGATCGGCTGGAAAGAGTTCGAGATGGAGGTCGTTCGCGACAAGAACGACAACTGCATCATCGTCTGCTCGATCGAGAATTTCGACGCGATGGGCGTCCATACCGGCGACTCGATCACCGTCGCACCGGCGCAGACACTCACGGACAAGGAATATCAGCGCATGCGCGACGCGTCGATCGCGGTGCTGCGCAAGATCGGCGTCGACACCGGCGGCTCCAACGTCCAGTTCGCGCTGAGCCCGATCGACGGGCGGCTGCTGGTCATCGAGATGAACCCGCGCGTGTCCCGGTCTTCGGCGCTCGCGTCGAAGGCCACTGGATTTCCGATCGCGAAGGTGGCCGCCAAGCTTGCGGTCGGGTACACGCTCGACGAGCTCAAGAACGAGATCACGGGCGGCGCGACGCCGGCGTCGTTCGAGCCGACGATCGACTATGTCGTCACGAAGGTCCCGCGCTTCACGTTCGAGAAGTTCCCCCAGGCCGCGGACCGGCTGACTACCCAGATGAAGTCGGTCGGCGAGGTCATGGCGATCGGCCGAACGTTCCAGGAGTCGCTGCAGAAGGCGTTGCGCGGCCTCGAGACCGGCGTCGACGGCTTGAACCCCGTGCTGAAGACGGTGGACACCGACGAAGACTGGGCCAAGCTGCGCCACGAGCTCAAGATGCCGGGCAGCCTACGACTTTGGTACGTCGCCGACGCGTTCCGGTTCGGCCTGAGCCTCCAGGAAGTCGCCGAGCTCAGCTCGATCGATCCTTGGTTCCTCGCGCAGATCAAGGAGCTCGTCGACATCGAGAAGCAGATCGTCGCCGAAGGTCCGGGCGTGCTCGTCGCCGAGGAGCTACGCAAGCTCAAGCGCCGGGGGTTCAGCGACCGGCGGATCGCGGACCTTCTCGGGGTCAAGGAGAAGGTCGTCAGGTCGGCGCGTTACAAAGAGAACGTGAGGCCGGTTTTCAAGAGAGTCGACAGTTGCGCCGCCGAGTTCGCGAGCTCCACCGCGTATCTCTACTCGACCTACGAGGAGTACTGCGAAGCGGAGCCCACCGATCGCAACAAGATCATCATCCTGGGCGGCGGCCCGAATCGGATCGGGCAGGGCATCGAATTCGACTACTGCTGCGTGCACGCGTCGTTCGCGCTCAAGGAAGCCGGGTTCGAGACCATCATGGTCAACTGCAACCCCGAGACGGTGTCCACCGACTACGACACCTCGGATCGGCTCTACTTCGAGCCTGTGACGCTCGAGGACGTGCTCGAGATCGTGCACAAGGAGAAGCCGAAAGGCGTGATCGTGCAGTACGGCGGCCAGACACCGCTCAAGCTCGCGCGCGCGCTCGAGGAGGCCGGCGTTCCGATCATCGGCACGTCGCCCGACTCTATCGATCTCGCCGAGGACCGCGAGCGCTTCCAGCAGCTCGTCACCAAGCTGAAGCTCAAGCAACCGCCGAATCGCACCGCCCGCACCGAGGACGAAGCGGTTGCGAAGGCCAAGGAGATCGGCTACCCGCTCGTCGTGCGCCCGTCGTACGTGCTCGGCGGCCGGGCGATGGAGATCGTCTACAGCGACGACGAGCTGCGCGACTACGTGGACCGCGCGGTCAGCGTGTCGAACGACAGCCCGATTCTGCTCGACCGATTCCTCGACCTCGCGGTGGAGGTGGACGTCGACGCGATCTCCGACGGCCAAGAGGTCATCATCGGCGGCATCATGGAGCACGTTGAGCAGGCGGGAATCCACTCGGGCGATTCCGGGTGCTCGCTGCCGCCGTTCAGCCTCACACCGGAAGTCCAGCGCACGTTGAGCGATCAGGTGCGGCAGATGGCCGTGGCGCTCAAGGTCAACGGCATCATGAACACGCAATTCGCGATCCAGAACGGCGTGATCTACGTGCTCGAGGTGAACCCGCGCGCGTCGCGCACCATTCCGTTCGTATCGAAGACGATCGGCCAGCCGCTCGCGAAGATCGCGGCGAAGGCGATGGCGGGCATCACCTTCAAGGAGCAGGGCTTCACGACGCCGGGCAGGCGGCCGTACTTCGCCGTCAAGGAGTCCGTCTTCCCGTTCATCAAGTTCCCCGACGCCGACCCGATCTTGGGACCCGAGATGAAGTCGACGGGCGAGGTGATGGGCACGGGCCGCACGTTCGGCGAGGCATATGCGAAGGCGCAGATCGCGTCGGGGGTGGTACTGCCGCGCCGCGGTCTCGCGTTCATCAGCGTGCGCGACCGTGACAAGCCGGCCGCCGTGGAGCTCGGCAAGATGCTCACCGACCGCGGCTTCGAGATCGTCGCGACCGGCGGTACCGCCCAGGCGCTCGCGGCGGGCGGCGTGGCCTGCCAGCGCGTGAACAAGGTACGCGAGGGCCGGCCGCACGTCGTCGACATGATCAAGAATCGCGAGCTCTCGCTCATCGTGAACACGACCGAGGGCAAGCAGGCGATCCGCGAATCGCACTCGATCCGCGGTGAGGCGGTGCACTACAAAGTGACCTACTACACGACGCTCGCGGCGGCGAAGGCCACCTGCGACGCGCTCGACCACCTCGACAACATGACCGTGAATCGCCTCCAGGACCTGCACGCGGAGGCTGCGATTTGAGCAAGGTACCGTTGACTGCGCGTGGCGCGGCGCAGCTGAAAGAGGAGCTACGCCGCCTGAAGAACGAGGAGCGTCCGAAGGTCACCCAAGCCATCGCGACCGCCCGCGCTCACGGCGATCTGAAGGAAAACGCCGAGTATCACGCCGCCAAGGAGCAGCAGGGCATGATGGAGGCGCGGATCCGCGACATCGAGGCCAAGCTCGGCAACGCGCAGATCATCGACGTCACGGCGATCAACGCCGCCGGCAAGGTCGTGTTCGGCGCCACGGTGCATCTCGTCGACGTGGCGGACGGCAGCGAGGCGCGCTATCAGATCGTCGGCGAGGACGAAGCCGACATCAAGAACGGCCTCTTGTCGATCGGCTCGCCGATCGCGCGAGCGCTGATCGGCAAGCGCGAAGGTGACGAGGTCGAGGTCACCGCACCGAGCGGCAAGCGCTCCTACGAGATCACCGCCATCGAGTACGTTTAAGGAGTGCGTCTCGCGCGCCGCAGCGGAGTGCGACCCGCAACGCCGCCGGCACCCGAGGGTTGAGATGGCGAAGCGGACGGGGTCGAGCAACCGGTGGCGCGCGCGGCAAGACCGCGACGTCTACGTCGAGCAAGCCGCGAAGGGCGGCTGGCGCTCGCGCGCGGTCTTCAAGCTCGAGCAAATCCAAGAGAAGGAGCGCCTGCTCGCCGCCGGGACCGTGTGCGTCGACCTCGGCGCCGCGCCGGGCGGCTGGAGCCAGCTCGCCGCTCGGCTGGTCGGCCCCCGCGGCCGCGTGTTGGCCGTGGACCTGCTGCCGATGGAGCCGATCCTTGGAGTGGAGTTTCTCCAAGGTGACTTCACGACGGACGAGACGCTCGCTGCAATTCACACGCGTCTCGGTGGTGCGCCCATCGACCTTGTAATGTCGGACATGGCTCCCAACATCAGCGGAACCCGCGCAATGGATCAGCCGCGGAGCATGGGCCTAGCCGAGCTCGCGCTCGTGTTCGCCGAGGAGGTCTTGAAGCCCGGCGGCAACCTGCTCCTGAAGGCGTTTCAAGGCGAAGGTCTCGACGCTTTCGTGCTGCAGCTCAAGGGCAGGTTTGCCGTCGTCAAACGGCTCAAACCAAAGGCTTCTCGTCCCGAGAGCCGCGAGATTTATCTGCTAGCCAGAAACTTTGGGATGGTGTAGGGTCTAAAGCGTGGACACGGTCTAACGCCGTTTGCGAGGTAACGCATTGAACGATCTGGCCAAAAACGTCATTCTTTGGATTGTCATCGCCGTCGTCTTGCTCTCCGTGTTCAACAGTTTCGGGCCGAGTAGCCAGCGCGTCCCGACGGTCAACTATTCCCAGTTCCTCTCGTACGTCAAGGATGGCTCCGTCGAGGAAGTGGTGTTCGACGGTGACGCGATTCGCGGCCGCCGGCATTCCAACGACAACTTCGTCGTCTACAACCCCGAGACCGACAACGGTCCGCTCATCGAGACGCTCGTCGATCACAACGTCGTGATCTCGGCGGCGCCCCCGAAGCAGCAGTCGTTCCTGCTGCAGCTCTTCATTTCCTCGTTCCCGATCCTGTTGCTGATCGCCGTCTGGGTGTACTTCATGCGCCAGATGCAGGGCGCGGGCGGCGGGCGCGGCGCAATGTCGTTCGGCAAGAGTCGGGCGCGTCTGCTCGGCGAGGATCAGGTCAGCGTCACGTTCGCCGACGTCGCGGGCGTGGAGGAGGCCAAGGAAGAGGTCGTCGAGATCGTCGACTTCCTCAAGGACCCCGCCAAGTTCCAGCGTTTGGGCGGCAAGATCCCGAAGGGCGTCCTCATGGTCGGCTCGCCCGGCACCGGCAAGACACTGCTCGCGCGCGCGATCGCGGGCGAGGCCAAAGTGCCGTTCTTCACCATTTCCGGCTCCGACTTCGTCGAGATGTTCGTCGGCGTCGGCGCCTCGCGCGTGCGCGACATGTTCGACCAGGCCAAGAAGCACGCGCCCTGCATCATCTTCATCGACGAGATCGACGCCGTCGGCCGCCATCGCGGCGCCGGCTTGGGCGGCGGTCACGACGAGCGCGAGCAGACGCTGAACCAGCTGCTCGTCGAGATGGACGGTTTCGAGGGCAACGAAGGCGTGATCGTCATCGCGGCCACGAACCGGCCGGACGTGCTCGACCCCGCCCTGCTGCGACCCGGCCGCTTCGACCGGCAAGTCGTCGTGCCGCTCCCCGACGTGCGCGGCCGCGAGCAGATCCTGAAGGTCCACATGCGCAAGGTGCCGGTCGACGGTAACGTCAAGCCGTCGGTCATCGCCCGCGGCACGCCCGGCTTTTCGGGCGCCGATCTCGCCAACCTCGTCAACGAGGCCGCGCTGATCGCGGCGCGCTCCAACCGGCGCACGGTCAGCATGGAGGAGTTCGACAAGGCCAAGGACAAGATCATGATGGGTGCCGAGCGCCGCTCGCTCGTCATGAGCGAGGCCGAGAAGAAGCTCACGGCCTATCACGAATCGGGTCACGCGATCGTCGGCCTATCGGTGCCCGACCACGACCCCGTATATAAGGTCACGATCATCCCGCGCGGCCGGGCGCTCGGCGTCACGATGTTCTTGCCCGAGGAGGACCGCTACAGCTACTCGAAGCAGCGGCTCATGAGCTCGATGAAGAGCCTGTACGGTGGCCGGCTCGCGGAAGAGATCGTGTTCGGCCCGGCGTACGTCACGACCGGAGCCGCGAACGACATCGAGCGGGCCACGGACATCGCCCGGAACATGGTCACGAAGTGGGGTCTCTCGGATCGCCTCGGGCCCTTGACCTACACCGAGGACGACGGCGAGATCTTCTTGGGCCGCAGCGTCACGCGCCACAAGCAAGTGTCGGACGTGACGGCGCACGCGATCGACGAGGAAGTTCGCACGCTGATCGACACCTGCTACACCGAAGCGAAGCGGATCCTCGAGGGCAACCGCGACAAGCTCGACGTCATGGCCGCCGCATTGATGAAGTTCGAGACCATCGACGAAGAGCAAATCCGCGACATCATGCAAGGACGCGATCCGCGGCCGCCCGCCGACTGGGACGAGCCGTCCGAGCCCGGCAAGGTCGTGCAGCGCGACGTGGCGGAAGGCAAGAGCACCGCGCCGCTCGGCGGCCCCGCCGGGCAGCACTGACCCGCACTAGCAGATTGCGAAGTGATCGGCTTGCTCCAAGCGCCCACGGACGGCACCTGAAAATGCTGCGCGGCCGCTAGCGGAGAGTCCTATGGGGAGGCGCTACTTCGGCACCGACGGCATTCGGGGGCAGGTCGGCTCGGATCCCATGACCGTCGACTTCGCGTTGCGGCTCGCGAGCGCCGCGGCGCGGGTCTTGGCGCCCCGCAGCGGCACGGTGCTCATCGGCAAGGACACGCGCGTCTCGGGCTACATGTTCGAGTCGGCCCTCGAGGCCGGCTTCGTAGCTGCCGGCGTCGACGTGCTTCTCACCGGCCCGCTGCCGACGCCGGCCATCGCCGTCTTGACGAAGCAGTTCGGCGCGGACTTCGGGATAGTCATCAGCGCCTCGCACAATCCGTACTACGACAACGGCATCAAATTTTTCGACGCCGAGGGCGAGAAGCTCTCCGACGATCTCGAGGAAGCGATCGAGGACGGCCTTTCCGCGGCGCCGGTCACGCGCGAATCGCGGGCGCTCGGTCAGGCGAAGACGGCGTCCACGGCGCTTAGCGAGTACATGGCGTTCTGCAAGCGCACGATCCCGCCCGAGATGGGGCTCGAGGACTTCAAGATCGTCGTCGATGCGTCGCACGGAGCGGGCTACAAGGCCGCGCCGCGGGTGATGTCGGACCTCGGCGCGGACGTTGTGGCCGTTGGGTGCTCGCCGAACGGTCGCAACATCAACGAGGGCTGCGGCTCAATGCGGCCCGATCTCCTGAAGCTCACGGTCACCGGCGTGCGTGCGCACGTCGGCATGGCGCTCGACGGTGACGGCGATCGCGTGGTCATGGTCGACGAGCGCGGCAGTGTCGTCGACGGCGACCAGCTGCTCTACGTGCTCGCCTGCGACCGCCTCGAATCGAAGGCCTTGCGCGGTCCCGTGGTGGGCACGGTCATGTCCAACCTCGGGCTCGAGGTTGCGCTGCGTGAGCGCGGCGTGAAGTTCGAGCGGGCGAAGGTCGGCGACCGCTACGTGCTGGCGCTGCTCAAGGAGCGCGGTGGAATTCTCGGCGGCGAATCGTCGGGACACGTGCTGTGCCTCGACCGCACGACCACCGGCGACGGCCTCATCACGGCGCTCCAAGTGCTCGCCGTGATGCGCCGCACCGGGCGCAGCCTGAGCGATCTCGCGAGCGGCATGCGGCAGTTCCCCCAGGTGCTGCTGAACGTCAAGGTCGCGAAGCGGGCCGACCCGACGCTCGACCCCGGCGTCCGCCAGGCAGTCGGGGCCGTCGAGGCGAAGCTCGGACAGCGGGGGCGAGTCGTGCTGCGCGCCTCCGGTACGGAGCCGGTCATTCGCGTCATGGTCGAGGGCGAGGACCGGCACGAGGTGACCGCGCTCGCTGACGAGCTAGCGGAGTGCGTCAGGACGGCATTCGGCCGCAGCTGACTCGGGCGCACTTTGGCGTTGCGGTGGCGGCGGCCGCACCTCGAATGCCTCCGCCGCGGCACGCGACTTCGCCGGCCTTCGGCCGGTTCCCGACCGCCATGGATGGCGGGAGTGCCGCAGCTGCAGGAGCATCCTGCGGCCTCGCCACGGCGCGTTCGCCGGGGCTCCCCTTCAAAACAAAAAAGGGGCGGTCGTTTGATTGTCTCGCACATAAGCGACGGTGTGCCGCCGCGTTTTGAGTGCTCGCCTTCGGCTCGCACCCGGGCGCTGCGCGCCCGGGCTCCGCGGCTCTCGGCGCTGTGGCTCGGCTAGTCGCTATCGCCGCGGCGGAGGCATTCGAGGCGCGGCCGCCGCCGTCACCCGCAGCGCGCGGCCAAAGTGCGACACGACGCGCAGGTGGTCGGCGTTGCGTCTCGGCCAGGCTGTCCGTAAGCTCACGGCCCCACCGCCGCTGGGCGGATTCTAGGCGGCACTCGCGTGGCACGTAAGTCATTGATTGCGGGCAATTGGAAGATGAACGGCTCGCTCGGCGAAAGCCGAGCGCTCGTCGCCGCCTTGCGCGCCGGCGTCGGCTCGACCTCGACCGCAGAGATGGTGCTATGCCCGCCGTACGTCTACCTCTCCACCGTCAAGGAATGGCTCGCCGGCGCCCCGGTGCGCGTGGGGGCTCAGGACCTATCGGATCAGGTCGGCAAGGGAGCTTTCACGGGCGAGGTCGCGGGCGCCATGCTGGCCGACGCGGGCTGCAGCCACGTGATCGTCGGGCACTCCGAGCGCCGCGCGCTCTACCGCGAGAGCGACGAGGTGGTCGCCACCAAGTTCCGCGCCGCGCAGTCGGCCGGCCTCGTTCCGATCCTGTGCGTCGGGGAGACCTTGGCGCAGCGCGAGGCGAACCGCACGCAGCAGACCGTCGCGCGGCAGGTCGACGCCGTGCTCGATGAGGCCGGCGCTGCGGCCTTCGCGACCGCGGTCATCGCCTACGAGCCGGTCTGGGCCATTGGCACCGGGCGTACGGCCACTCCCGAGCAGGCGCAGGAAGTCCATGCGTTCATCCGCGCCAGGGTCGCTGCCCGGGATGCTACAATCGCGCGCAATCTGACCATTGTTTACGGTGGCAGCGTCAAAGGCGCGAACGCACGGAACCTCTTTGCCATGGACGACATCGACGGCGGTCTCGTGGGCGGCGCGTCGTTGGTCGCGGCGGAGTTCCTGGAAGTCTTCCGCGCAGCCACCTAGCAAAAGCCGGTAGAAGCGAACATGTTGCACAACGTCGTGCTTGGTATTCATTTGATGGCCGCGATATTCATCATCGTGCTCGTGCTGTTGCAGCGCGGCAAAGGTGCGGATGCCGGCAGCGGATTCGGCTCGGGCGCGTCGGGCACGGTGTTCGGAGCGCGCGGCTCGGCGAATTTTCTGTCGCGCACCACCGGCGTTCTGATTGCGCTGTTCTTTGCAACGAGCCTCACGCTCGCGTATCTCGCGACGCAGAGGAAAGGACCGTCGAGCTTGCTCGACTCGTCGCCGGCGGCTGAAACCTCACAGCCCGCTCCGTCGGCTCCGCCCTCGTCGTCGCTGTCGGGCGAGTTGCCGCCTCCGCCGGCGGATCCGGCACCGACGGACGATCCGAAGTAACGAGGCTCATCCGATCAATGCTTATTGCCCACGTGGTGGAATTGGTAGACACGCTATCTTGAGGGGGTAGTGGCGCAAGCTGTGTCGGTTCGAGTCCGACCGTGGGCACCAAAATCGCGGAGACTGTGAAGGACGGGGCTGGTACAATCCGCGCCGACTTCGCGTCGTGTGGACTATGCTCGCAAACTACGCACCGATACTGATTTTCCTGATCATCGCCGGCGTACTGAGCGTGGTTCTGTTGTTCCTCGGCTTCACCTTTGGCCGCGGCCGCAAGGATCCGGAGAAGCTCGCCCCTTACGAGTGCGGCTTCGAGGCGTTCGAGGATTCGCGCATCCGTTTCGACGTGCGCTACTACCTGGTCGCGATCCTATTCATCATCTTCGACCTCGAGATCGCGTTCCTCTTTCCGTGGGCCGTGTCGCTCGATCGAATAGGGCTGTTCGGCTTGGGCGCGATGGGGATCTTCCTCGCGGTGCTCGTGGTCGGATTCATATACGAGTGGCGCAAAGGAGCCCTCGAATGGGACTGATCGAGCCCATGCCGTTCAACGTTCCCGAGGTGATGGAGAAGGGTTTCTTCGTTACCAAGGTAGACGCGCTCATGAACTGGGCGCGCACGGGGTCGATGTGGCCGATGACGTTCGGTCTCGCCTGCTGCGCGGTCGAGATGATGCACGCGGGTGCCGCGCGCTACGACCTCGACCGTTTCGGCGTGATGTTCCGTCCGAGCCCGCGGCAGTCCGACGTGATGATCGTGGCGGGCACGCTCGTGAACAAGATGGCGCCGGCGTTGCGCAAGGTCTATGACCAGATGCCCGAGCCGCGCTGGGTGATCTCGATGGGGTCGTGCGCGAACGGCGGCGGCTACTACCACTACTCCTACGCGGTGGTTCGGGGTTGCGATCGCATCGTGCCGGTCGACGTGTATGTGCCCGGCTGTCCGCCGACGGCGGAGGCATTGCTGTTCGGCATCATTCAGCTGCAGCAGAAGATTCGCCGCACTCAGACGATCGCCCGGTAAACAAAGGTCGGGCAACGGCGGACGGGGCGAAAACGGACCGTCCGAGCAACGGAGTATTGGAACCGAAGATGCAGGTCAAGGAGCTCACGCCGAAGTACGCGGCCCTCGCCGCCGCCGTCGAGGCGCGACTCGGGGCGAAGCTCGAGCGTCTGCCCACGAGCACGCGCGAGCTCGGGTATCGCGTCGAGGCCGCGGATCTCGTCGAAGTGTGTCGCGAGCTGCGCGACGCGCCGGAGCTCAAGCTCGAGATGCTCATGGACGTCGCCGGCGTCGACTATGCCGACTACGGGCGCGACGAGTGGCAGACCGACAGCGCCACGGCCACCGGCTTCAGTCGCGGCCGCGTCCGGGCGCCGGGCGCCGACTCCGATGACGAAGGCGCCGGCACCGAAGGCCCCGACGAGGAAGAGCGCGGAGCCGTCGGCTATCGCCCCGCCGGCCGGTTCGCGGCCGTCTATCACTTGCTGTCGATCACGCACAACCATCGCCTCCGTCTCAAGGCGTTCTGCCCGAGCGACGAGCGTCCGATCCTCGATTCCGTGCTGCCCGTTTGGAGCTCGGCCGACTGGTACGAGCGCGAGGCGTTCGACCTCTACGGCATCCTGTTCAAAGGCCATCCGGACCTGCGCCGACTGCTCACGGACTACGGCTTCATCGGCCATCCGTTCCGCAAGGACTTTCCGCTGATCGGCAACGTGGAGATGCGCTACGACCCCGAGAAGGGCCGCGTGGTCTACGAGCCCGTGAGCATCGAGCCGCGCACGCTCGTGCCGAAAGTCATCCGCAGCGACAACCGCTACGAGGCCGATCTCAAGGATCAGGGCAATGCCTGAGATCCAGAACTTCACGCTGAACTTCGGCCCGCAGCATCCCGCCGCGCACGGCGTGCTGCGGCTCGTGCTCGAGATGGACGGCGAGGTGATCCAGAAGGCCGACCCGCACGTGGGCTTGCTGCACCGCGGCACCGAGAAGCTCGCCGAGAGCAAGCCGTTCAACCAGTCGATCGGCTACATGGACCGGCTCGACTACGTGTCGATGATGTGCAACGAGCACGGCTACGTGCTGGCGATCGAGAAGCTGCTTGGGGTCACGCCGCCGCTGCGCGCGCAATACATCCGCGTGATGTTCGACGAGATCACGCGAATCTTGAATCACTTGATGTGGCTCGGCGCGCACGGCCTCGACATCGGCGCGCTCACGATGTTTCTCTACTGCTTCCGCGAGCGCGAGGACTTGATGGACTGCTACGAGGCGGTCTCGGGCACGCGGATGCACGCCACCTACTACCGGCCCGGCGGCGTCTATCGAGACTTGCCGGAGCGCATGCCGAAGTACCAGCCGTCGAAATTCCGCGACGAGAAAGAGCTCGCGCGCGTCAACGAGCAACGCAACGGCTCGCTGCTCGACTTCATCGACAACTTCACGACGCGTTTCCCCGCGTGCGTCGACGACTACGAGACGCTGCTCACCGACAACCGGATCTGGAAGCAGCGCACCGTGAACATCGGCGTCGTCACGCCGGAGCGCGCGATGGCGCTCGGCTTCTCGGGCCCGATGCTACGCGGCAGCGGCATTGCGTGGGACCTGCGCAAGACGCAGCCCTACGAGGTCTACGACAAGATGGACTTCGACATCCCGGTAGGCGTCAACGGCGATTGCTACGACCGGTATCTCGTGCGCGTGGAGGAGATGCGCCAGTCGAACAGGATCATCAAGCAGTGCGTCGACTGGCTGCGCGCGAATCCCGGCCCGGTCATGGTCGAGGACCCCAAGGTCGCGCCGCCGCGCCGCATCGAGATGAAGGACGACATGGAATCGCTGATCCATCACTTCAAGCTGTTCACCGAGGGCTACAGCGTGCCCGAAGGGGAGAGCTATGCGGCTATCGAGCATCCGAAGGGCGAGTTCGCGGTGTACTTGATCTCGGACGGCTCGAACAAGCCGTACCGTTTGAAGGTCCGCGCGCCGGGCTTCCCGCACCTCGCGGCGCTCAACGAGATGGTCGTGGGGCACATGCTCGCCGACGTCGTGGCCGTGATCGGCACCCAGGACATCGTGTTCGGAGAGATCGACCGATGAGCGAGCACGCCGCGCCCGCACCCGGCACGCTGTCGGACCACGTGCGCGAGGAGATCGACCATTGGGTCGCGAAATTCCCGCCGGGTCGTCAGCGCTCCGCGATCATCGCCGCGTTGCACGCCGCCCAGCACGAGAACCACGGGTTTTTGACGCCCGAAATCATGGCGGCGGTGGCCAACTACTTGCAGCTGCCGCCGATCCAGGTCTTCGAAGTCGCGAGCTTTTACTCGATGTTCGAGACGAAGCCCGTGGGCCGGCACAGCATCTCGGTGTGTACCAACATCTCCTGCATGCTCCGCGGCTCCGAGGAGGTCGTGAAACACGTCGAGCGCAAGCTCGGTATCAAGACCGGCGAGAGCACGACCGACGGCAAGTTCTATCTCAAGCAGGAAGAAGAGTGCCTCGCGGCGTGCTGTGGCGCTCCGATGATGATGGTCGATCACGTCTACTACGAGAACCTTTCGCCGAAGAAGATCGACGAGGCTCTCGACGCGGTGGAGGACTAGCACGGTGGCGGAACGGCAGTTCAACCTCGTTTGCTTCGAGACGCTGAAGTTCGGCGCCGAGTCGCACACGCTCGAGAGCTACCGCAAGATCGGCGGCTACGAAACGTGGCAGAAGATCGTAAAGGGCGAGCTCACGCGCGACGCGATCATCGACGAGGTCAAGAAAGCTGGGATTCGCGGGCGCGGCGGCGCGGGTTTTCCGACCGGCGTCAAGATGAGCTTCATGCCGCGCACGGCGCCGATGCAGAAATACCTCGTCTGCAACTCGGACGAGAGCGAGCCCGGCACGTGTCACGACCGCGACATCCTTCGCTACAACCCGCACGCGCTCGTCGAGGGCCTCGCGATCGAGGCCTACGCCATCGGCGCCACCGTCGCCTACAACTACATCCGCGGCGAGTTCCTGGCCGAGCCCGTGCCGCGCTTCGAGGCCGCACTCAAAGAGGCGTATGCGGCCGGCCTGCTCGGCAAGAACATCCAGGGCTCCGGCATCGACGTCGACATCCACATGTTCGTCGGCGCGGGCGCCTACATCTGCGGCGAGGAGACGGGGCTGCTCGAGTCGCTCGAGGGCAAGCAGGGCAAGCCGCGCTTCAAGCCGCCGTTCCCGGCCGCATATGGTTTGTACGGCGCGCCCACCACGATCAACAACACGCAGAGCATCGCGTCGATCCCCACGATCTTGCGTAAGGGCGCGCAGTGGTTCGCAGATCTCGGCGTCAAGGGCTCGGGCGGCACCGCGATTTTCTCGGTGTCCGGCCACGTGGAGAAGCCCGGCAACTACGAGCTGCCCCTCGGCATTCCATTCCCCGAGCTCCTCGAGATCGCCGGCGGCATGCGCCACGGCCGTAAGCTCAAGGCGGTGATTCCCGGCGGCTCGTCGTGCCCCGTGGTGCCGGCCGAGAAGATGCTGACGTTGACGATGGACTTCGACACGATCCGCGCAGCGGGCTCGGGTCTCGGCACGGGCGCCACGATCGTCATGGACGAGACCACGTGCATGGTCAGCGTGCTTCGCAGGCTCGCGCGCTTCTACTACGCCGAGTCGTGCGGTCAATGCACGCCGTGCCGCGAGGGCACGGGCTGGCTCTATCGCGTGCTCACGCGGATCACGCAAGGCGAGGGCGCGAAGTCCGACATCGACATGCTCGTCGACGTGGCGAACAAGATCGAAGGCCACACGATCTGCGCACTCGGCGACGCGGCCGCGTGGCCCGTGCAGAGCTTCATCAAGCACTTCCGGCACGAGTTCGAGTACATGGTCGAGAACAAGGGCCGCAGCATCGTCGAGACGCTGCCGTCGGTGGCCGCATGAGCACCCCGGCCTCGAACGTACCGCCGCCGTCTGCGGCCAACGCGCCGGCCGCGGCGGCGCCGCCTGCCGATCCGAACGCCGTCAACATCGAGGTCAACGGCGTGCCGCTCAAGGCGCGCAAGGGCCAGATGCTGATCGAGGTCACCGACCAGGCCGACATCTACGTGCCGCGGTTCTGCTACCACAAGAAGCTCAGCATCGCGGCGAATTGCCGCATGTGTCTCGTGGAAGTAGAGAAGGCGCCGAAGCCGCTGCCGGCCTGCGCCACGCCCGTCGCCGAAGGCATGAAGGTCTTCACGCGCAGCAAGCGCGCGATCTCGGCGCAGAAAGCGACGATGGAGTTTTTGCTGATCAACCATCCGCTCGACTGCCCGATCTGCGATCAGGGTGGCGAGTGCGAGCTGCAAGATCTCGCGATGGGCTTCGGCCGCGGCGTGTCGCGCTACACGGAGCGCAAGCGCATCGTCAAGGACAAGAACCTGGGCCCGCTCGTGTCCACCGACATGACGCGCTGCATCCACTGCACGCGCTGCGTGCGCTTCGGCTCGGAGATCGCCGGCATCCAGGAGCTCGGCACCACGGGCCGCAGCGACAACATGGAGATCGGCACGTACATCGAGAAGAGCGTCGATCACGAGATGTCGGGCAACATCATCGACCTCTGCCCGGTGGGCGCGCTCAACAACAAGCCCTACCGTTTCAGCGCGCGCGCGTGGGAGATGGTTGCGAAGCCGATCGTGGGCGCGCACGACTGCGCCGGGTCGAACCTCTACGCGCACGTGCTGCGCGGCAAGCTGCGCCGCGTCGTGCCGCGCGACAACGAGGAGATCAACGAAGCGTGGATCGCGGACCGCGACCGCTTCAGCTGCCACGGAATCTACGTCGAGGACCGGCTGCTCGCGCCGCGGATCAAGGGCGACGATGGCCAATGGCGCGACGCGACCTGGGCCGTGGCGCTCGAAGCCGCCGCCGAGATGCTGCGCGCCGCCGGCCAGGGCGGCGGCGACGCGCTCGGCACGCTCGTGTCGCCGAGCGCCACGCTCGAAGAGCTGTATCTCCTGAACCGGATCACGCGCCATCTCGGGAGCGACAATATCGACAGCCGGCTGCGACGCCGCGACTTCCGTGACCAAGCCGCCGATCCGGCCGCGCCCTGGCTCGGCTGCAACATCGCCGACCTCGAGACGCGGCAGGGTGTCCTCGTCGTCGGCTCGAACGTTCGCATGGAAGTGCCGATCGTCGCGCACTGGCTCCGCAAGGCGGCGCGTAAGGGCGCGAGCGTCGGCTTCGTCAATCCCGAGGCGTACGAGTACCACTTCGAGGCGGCGGCTCAAGTAGTCGCGCCGCTCGACGACTTCGTCGCCGAGCTCGCGGCGGTGGTGGTCGCGGCCGCGAAGGCCACGGGTGCGGCGCTGCCGCCGGCCGTGGCCGCCGCGGTCGATGGCGTCTCCGTCGCCGCGGCGCACGAAGCGGCCGCGGCAGCGATCGCCCGCAAGCCCGGCCTGATCTTGCTCGGCCACATCGCGCAGCGGCATCCGCGCTTCGCCGACATCCGCGCGCTCGCGGCGGCGCTCGCGGCCTTGACGGGCGCGGAGCTCGGCTACCTCGCCGAAGGCGCCAACGGCTATGGCGCCGGCGTGGCCGGTGCGCTGCCGCACCGCGGCGCCGGCGGGCGCGCGCGGAACGTGCCGGGGCGCGACGCGCAACGCATGATCGCGGAGCCGCGCTCGACGTACATCTTGTTCGGCATCGAGCCGAGCCTCGATCTCGCGAACGGCCGGCGCGCGCTCGACGCGCTGAAGTCGGCCAAGGTCGTCTGCTTCACGCCGTTCGTCAGCGACGAGCTGCTAGCGTGCGCGGATGTTCTCTTGCCCACGGCCACGTTCGCCGAGACCGCGGGCACGTTCGTCAATGCGGAGGGCCGCTGGCAGAGTTTCGACGCGGCCGCGGACCTCGAAGGCGAGGCGCGTCCGGGCTGGCGCGTGCTGCGCGTGCTCGGCAACGAGCTCGGCCTCGCGGAGTGCGATTACCGGCAGCCAGGCGACGTCAGCGCAGCGCTCGAGCGCGAGGTCGGCGGACGTGGCGCGCCCGGAGCGGAGCACAACGCCTATCGCGGCGCGTTTGCACCGAGCGCCGAGCGAGCCGCCGTCGACGCCGCGGCTCGCGCCGAGATCGACGTCGGCATCTACGCGGTCGACGGCGTGGTGCGGCGCTCGCAAGCGCTGCAGGAGACCGCGCTGGCCCAACGGGCGAGGGCGACTTGATGGGCAACCTGCTCGCCCAATTCGACACCCTCTGGTTCTCGCTCCCGGACCCCGTCAGGTTCGTGATCGTGGCGGTGCTCCAGATCGTGGCGGTGTTGTTGCCGCTGATCCTTGCGGTCGCGTATTTCACGTATTGGGAACGCAAGGTCCTGGCCTGGATCCAGAACCGCATGGGTCCGAACCGCGTCGGCTGGAAAGGCACGCTCCAACCGTTCGCCGACGTGCTCAAGATGCTCTTCAAAGAAGTCATCGTGCCGTCGAGCTCGAACAAGTTCCTGTTCCTGACCGCGCCGGTGCTGTCGCTCGTGCCCGCGCTCGTCGTGTGGTCCGCGGTGCCGTTCAGCGAGAATTTCGTCATCGCGAACATCGACGCGGGGCTCCTCTACATCCTCGCGCTCACGTCGCTCGGTGTGTATGGCGTCATCCTCGCCGGCTGGGCGTCGAACTCGAAGTACGCGTTCCTCGGGGCGATGCGCTCGGCCGCGCAGATCGTGGCGTACGAGATCGCGATGGGCTTCGCGCTCGTCGGCGTGCTCATGGCCGGCGGCAGCCTGAACTTGGGCGCGATCATCCGCGCGCAGGCAGGCACGAGCATCTTTAGCTGGTTCTGGCTTCCGCTCTTTCCGCTGTTCATCGTCTACTTCATCTCGGGAGTCGCCGAGACCAACCGCGCGCCGTTCGACGTCGCGGAAGGCGAGTCGGAGATCGTCGCCGGTTTCCACGTGGAGTACGGCGGCATCACGTTCGGCCTGTTCTTTCTCGCCGAGTACGCGAACATGCTCTTGATCACGGCGTTGACCGTCGTGTTCTTCTTCGGCGGCTGGCTGTCGCCGTTCGCCGGGATCCCGAGTCTCGAGAACACCTTCCTCGCGGCGTCGAGCTTCGGCTGGCTCGCCGTGAAGATGGCGTTCTTCTGCTTCTGCTTCTTGTGGTTCCGCGGCACGTTCCCGCGGTACCGCTACGATCAAATCATGCGTCTCGGCTGGAAGGTGTTCATCCCCGTGACGATCGTTTGGATCGCGGTCGAAGGCGCGATGGCCGCGCTGCACATCGGGCCCTGGTCGGGCCCGGCCTGAGGAGCAAGCATGCGAAGCTTAATCAAGACGTTTCTGATGCCCGAGCTCCTGAAGGGCCTGCGCCTCACCTTCAAGAACATGTTCGCGAAGAAGGTCACCGTGCAATATCCCGAGGAGAAGACGCCGCAATCGCCGCGTTTCCGCGGGCTACACGCGCTGCGGCGCTATCCGAACGGCCAGGAGCGCTGCATCGCGTGCAAGCTCTGCGAAGCCGTGTGCCCCGCGCTCGCGATCACGATCGAATCCGACGTCGGCACAGACGGAACGCGGCGCACGACGCGCTACGACATCGACTTGTTCAAGTGCATCTACTGCGGCTTCTGCGAGGAAGCCTGTCCGGTCGACGCGATCGTCGAGACGCGCATCCACGAGTACCACATGGAGACGCGCGGCGAGAACATCATGACCAAGGACAAGCTGCTCGCGGTCGGCGACAAATACGAAGCGATGATCGCGGCCGATAAGGCCGCCGACGCCGCGTTCCGCTGAGGAAAATCCGACCTTGATCACAGGGGTGCTCTTTTACGCGTTCGCGGCGATCCTGCTCACGGCAGCGATCGGCGTGATCACTTCGCGCAATCCCGTGCACTCGGCGCTGTTCCTGGTGCTCGCGTTCGTGCAAAGCGCGGTGCTGTGGCTGATGATCGACGCGGAGTTTCTTGCGATCGCGCTGGTGCTCGTGTACGTCGGCGCGGTGATGGTACTGTTCCTGTTCGTGGTCATGATGCTCGACATCAACGTCGAGGAGCTGCGCAAAGGCTTCACGCGCTACTTGCCGGTTGGCGTGGCGGTGGCGCTGATCGTGGTGCTCGAGATCGGCCACGTGATCTGGTTCCGGAGCCAGGGGCTCGCGTTCCTGTCGACGCCGGTCCCGCACCCGGCCGGCTACAGCAACACCAAGGAGCTCGGGGCGGTGCTCTATACGCAGCACGTCTACGCGTTCGAGATCGCGTCGGTGATTCTGCTGCTCGCGATCGTGGCGGCGATCACGCTGACGATGCGCAAGCGCGTGGGGCTCAAGGCCCAGGACGTCGCGAAGCAGGTGGCCGTGCGGCGCGAGGACCGCGTGCGCATCGTCAAGGTCGAGACGAGCACAGAGCGATGACGCTCCGATGATGACCCCCCGATGACGACCCCCCGATGACGACAATCACCACAGCGCACTACCTCGTGCTCGCCGCGATCTTGTTCAGCTTGAGCGTCGCGGGGATCTTCTTGAACCGCAAGAACGTGATCCTGCTGCTCATGTGCATCGAGCTCATGCTGCTCGCGGTGAACTTCAACTTCATCGCGTTTTCGCGGATGCTGAACGACACGCTGGGGCAGGTGTTCGTGTTCTTCATCCTCACGGTCGCGGCCGCGGAGGCTGCGATCGGTCTCGCGATCCTCGTCGTGTTGTTCCGCAACACGCAGTCGATCAACGTCGAAGAGCTGGACAGGCTCAAAGGGTAGGGCGTGGAGTCGGTCTATCTCGCCATCGTCTTGGCACCCTTGTTGGCCGCGGCCGCGGCCGGGCTATTCGGCAAGAGGATCGGCCGCGCGGGCGCCCATTGGGTCACGATCGCCGGCGTCTCGATCTCGTTTGTGCTCTCGCTGGTCGCACTCAACTACCATCTGAGCGCCGGCTCCTACAACGAGCCTGTCTACGAGTGGGCGGCGCTTGGCGGCATGCACTTCGAAGTCGGGTTTCTCGTCGACCACCTGACCGTCCTCATGATGGTCGTCGTCACGTTCGTGTCGCTCTGCGTGCACGTCTACACGATCGGCTACATGCACGACGACGACGGCTACCAGCGGTTCTTCAGCTACATCTCGCTGTTCACGTTCGCGATGCTGATGCTCGTGATGAGCAACAACTTCTTGCAGCTGTTCTTCGGCTGGGAAGCGGTGGGCGTCGTGTCGTATCTGCTGATCGGCTTCTGGTACAAGCGGCCGACGGCGATTTTCGCGAACCTGAAGGCGTTCTTGATCAATCGCGTGGGCGACTTCGGTTTCCTGCTCGGCATTGCGGCGCTGGCCACGTATACCGGCACGCTCGACTACTCGCTCACGTTCGCGGACGCGGAGCGGCTGTCCGGCATGACGATCGGTGTCTTCGGCGGCGCACAGTGGTCGCTGCTGACGTTCTCCTGCATCTGTCTGTTCGTCGGCGCGATGGGCAAGTCGGCGCAAGTGCCGCTGCACGTGTGGCTGCCGGACTCGATGGAAGGCCCCACGCCGATCTCCGCGTTGATCCACGCGGCCACCATGGTCACGGCCGGCATCTTCATGGTCGCGCGAATGTCGCCGCTCTTCGAGCACAGCCAGACGGCGCTTGCCGTGGTGATGATCATCGGCGCGATCACGGCGTTCTTCACCGGCCTCCTCGGCATCGTGCAGCAGGACATCAAGCGCGTGATCGCGTACTCGACGCTCTCGCAGCTCGGCTACATGACTGTCGCGCTCGGCGCGTCGGCCTACGCCGCCGGCATCTTCCACCTGATGACGCACGCGTTCTTCAAGGCGCTGCTGTTCCTCGCGGCGGGCTCGGTGATCATCGCGATGCACCACGAGCAGGACATCCGCAAGATGGGTGGCCTGCGCAAGTACTTGCCGATCACGTATTGGACCTCGGTCGCCGGCACGCTCGCGCTGATCGGCTTCCCGGGCTTCTCGGGGTTCTTCTCGAAGGACGCGCTCATCGAGGCCGTTCACGAGTCGACCACGCCGGGCCACACGCTGGCCTATTGGGCCGTGCTGCTCGGCGTGTTCGTGACGTCGCTCTACAGCTTCCGGCTGCTCTTCGTCGTGTTCCACGGCAAGGAGCGCATGGACCACCACACGAAGGAGCACCTGCACGAGTCGCCGTGGGTGGTCACGGGCCCGCTGATCGCCCTCACGATTCCTTCGGTCGTGATCGGCTGGCTAACGATCGGCCCCGTGCTGTTCGGCGACTACTTCCGCGGCTCGATCTTCAACCTCGAGGGGCAGAACCCGCTGCACGAGCTCGGCCAGGAGTTCCACGGCCCGCTTCAGTTCGTGCTGCACCCCTTCACGGGCTCGGTGGCGCTCTACCTCGCGGCGGCCGGCGCGCTCGTCGCGTGGTTCCTGTACCTGAAGCGGCCGGACCTGCCTGAACAGCTCATGCAGCGCTTTGCCGGACTGCACCGTGTGCTCATGAACAAGTACTACTTCGACTGGTTCAACGAGAACGTGCTCGCGAGGGCGGCACGCGGCCTCGGCGGCTTTTTCTGGAAGGTCGGCGACCAGACTCTGATCGACGGCGCGCTGGTCAACGGCAGCGCCCGCGCGGTCGGCGTGTTGGCGGGCATCGCCCGCAACCTCCAATCCGGGTTCCTCTATCACTACGCGTTCGCGATGATCATCGGGCTTGCGGTGCTCGTCGGCTGGCTCGTGTTCCGCACCTGAAAACGATGAGCCTCGAACGATGAAGAAGCCAACCGGAGCGCGCGCGCCTTGACGACTTTCCCCCTGCTGAGCGTCCTGATCTGGCTGCCGATCGCGGGCGCCGTCGCCGTACTGCTGCTCGGCTCGGAACGACCCCAGCTCGGCAAGCAGGTGGCGCTCGGCGTGTCGGTGCTCACGTTCGTCGCGAGCGTGCCGCTATTCGCGAATTTCGATTCCACGACCGCCGCGATGCAGTTCGTCGAGAGCGTGCCGTGGATCCAGCGGTTTCAGGCGTTCTACGGCCTCGGCGTCGACGGCATCGCGATGCCGCTGATCCTCCTCACCACGTTCCTCACGCCCATCGTCGTGATCGCGGGCTGGCAGGTCATCAAGCTCCGGCCCGCGCAATACTTCGCGGCGTTCCTGATGCTCGAGGGCCTGATGATCGGCGTGTTCGCGGCCACCGACGCGCTGCTTTTCTACGTGTTCTGGGAAGCGATGCTCGTGCCGATGTTCCTCATCATCGGCATCTGGGGAGGCGAGCGGCGCATCTACGCGACCGTGAAGTTCTTCCTCTACACGTTCCTGGGCTCCGTGTTCATGCTCGTCGCCTTGATCTACATGTACCTCAAGGCCGGCAGCTACTCGATCGCGGCCTTTCAGGCGCTGCCGCTCGACATGACGGAGCAGACGCTGATCTTCTTCGCGTTCCTGCTCGCGTTCGCGGTCAAGGTGCCGATGTTCCCGGTCCACACGTGGCTGCCGGACGCGCACGTGGAGGCGCCGACCGGCGGCTCCGTGATCCTGGCGGCGATCCTGCTGAAGATGGGGGGCTACGGGTTCATCCGCTTCAGTCTGCCGATCGCGCCCGACGCGAGCCAATCGCTGGCCTGGCTCATGATCGCGCTGTCGCTGATCGCGGTGGTCTACATCGGCCTCGTGGCGCTCGTGCAGCGCGACATGAAGAAGCTGATCGCGTACTCGTCGATTGCCCACATGGGCTTCGTCACGCTCGGGTTCTTCGTGATCTTCCTCGCGATCCGCAACGCGCCCGGCGTGGACAACACCGACGGCGCGCGGCTTGCGCTCCAGGGCGGCATGATGCAGATGCTGTCGCACGGGCTGATCTCGGGCGCGCTGTTCCTCTGCGTGGGCGTGCTCTACGACCGCGTGCACAGCCGCGAGATCGGCGCCTACGGCGGGGTCGTGAACACGATGCCGAAGTTCGCCGCGCTGATGGTGCTGTTCGCGCTCGCGAATGCGGGCCTGCCCGGCACATCCGGGTTCGTCGGCGAGTTCTTCGTGATCATCGGCAGCTTCCACGCGAGCGTTTGGCTCGCGTTCTTCGCGGCCACCACGCTGATCCTGGGCGCGGCCTATACGCTGTGGATGGTGAAGCGCGTGGTGTTCGGCGAGGTCGCGAACGACCACGTGGCGCAGCTCGAGGACGTGAATGCGCGCGAGTTCTGGATGCTCATGGTGCTCGCGGTCGCCGTGCTGGTCGTCGGCATCTGGCCGGCGCCGTTCGTCGGCGCGATGGACCAGACGCTCGGGGCCCTGCTCGACCACGTCGTGCAGTCGAAGATCGGGGGCTAGCCGCATGGAGCTGAACGTCTTGCCCGCGATTGCAGAGATCTTCATGGCGTTTGCGATCTGCGTCGTGCTGCTCGTCGACGTGTTCCTGCGCGACGACCAGCGCCAGATCACCTACATCCTCGCGATGCTCGCGCTGATCGGCGCGGCGGCTGTCACCGCGTACTTCGGCGTCGACCGCGAGGTCATCGCGTTCAGCGGCAGCTTCGTCACCGATCCCGCGAGCACGGTGCTCAAGCTGTTCGCTTACATCGTGGTCGGCATCGTGTTCCTCTATTCGCGCGACTACTTGGACGTGAACGGCTTGCTGAAAGGCGAGTTCTTCGTGCTCGGTCTCTTCGGCCTGCTCGGCATCATGATCATGATCTCGGCGCACAGCTTGCTCACGCTGTATCTGGGCCTCGAGGTGCTCGCGCTGTCGCAGTACACGCTGGTGGCATTCAACCGCGACTCGGCCGTGTCGGCGGAGGCGGCGATGAAGTACTTCGTGCTCGGCGCGATCGCGTCGGGCACGCTGCTCTACGGCATCTCGCTGCTCTACGGCCTTACCGGCACGCTCGAGCTCGACGCGCTCGCCACGCGCTTCGGCACGCCCGGCGGCATCAACGTGGTCACGCTGCTCGCGCTCGCGTTCATCATCGTGGGCGTCGCTTTCAAGTTCGGCGCCGTGCCGTTTCACATGTGGATCCCGGACGTGTACCAGGGCGCCCCGACGCCGGTCACGCTCTACATCGGCTCGGCGCCGAAGATCGCGGCGTTCGCGCTCACCTGGCGCGTGCTCGTCGAAGGTCTGGGGCCGCTGCACGACGCGGGCTGGCGCGACATGCTGATCGCGCTGTCGGTGCTGTCGCTTGGATTGGGCAACGTGGTCGCGATCGCGCAGAGCAATCTCAAGCGCATGCTCGCGTACTCCACGATCTCGCACGTCGGCTTCATCTTGATGGGCTTCATCGCGGGCACGGTGGACGGCGTCCGCGCCGCGATGTTCTACACTTTCGCGTACGTGCTCATGGCCGCCGCGGCGTTCGGCATGATCATCCTGCTCTCGCGGCGCGGCTTCGAGGCCGAGCGGCTCGAGGACTTCAAGGGCCTGAACGCGCGCAGTCCGTGGTTCGCCCTCGTGATGCTGATGATCATGTTCAGCATGGCGGGCGTGCCGCCGTTCATCGGCTTCCATGCGAAGCTCGGCGTGCTCTCGGCGGTGCTCGACGCGGGCCTCGGGTGGCTCGCGGGCGTGGGCGTGCTGTTCGCCGTGATCGGCGCCTACTACTACATCCGTGTGGTCTGGTACATGTACTTTGCGGAGCCGGAAGACCGCGCGCCGCTCTCGGCGGCCGCCGACATGCGGATCGTGATCAGCGCGAACGCCCTGGGGTTGCTCGCGCTCGGCCTGTTCCCGGGCGGCTTGCTGGATCTGTGCGCCCGCGTGCTCCAGTAGCCGCGGCGTAAATCGGGCCCCGGGAGGGGCGGAAGGCGCGCTCTCTGTTGTAGAATCCCGGAAAGGCGCCGACCCGCGGGTTTCGGACCCGCGACCGCCAGAAGGGGGAGTTGAGAGCATGCGACCGATCTTCAAGCTGGCCCTATTGACAGCCCTGCTCGCGACGCTCGCGAGCGTGGCGGTGCAGGCGCACCACTCCTTCACGGCGACCTACTTCGAAGACCGCACGGTACAGATCGAAGGCAAGCTACTCCAGTTCATGTTCCGCAACCCCCATTCGTTCGTGCACGTCGAGGCGCCGGACGACCAGGGTCAGCTCCAGCGCTGGGCCGTCGAGTGGGGCGGCGCCGCGCAGCTCAGCAATCAGGGCCTGTCGAACCAGACGCTCCACGTCGGCGACACGGTTACGATCGTCGGCAACCCGGG
This sequence comes from Gammaproteobacteria bacterium, assembly GCA_035644475.1. GTDB lineage: Bacteria > Pseudomonadota > Gammaproteobacteria > Steroidobacterales > Rariloculaceae > FEN-1219. Next base: position 44,469 of record DASQOL010000123.1, read on the forward strand.
CCGCGACCCGTCCGACCATCGCTTGAGGATGCAATACCTGAAGCGCAACTCCGACGGCTTCGACTGGGGCCGGCGTCCCGGCGAATCCTTCAACTAGCCGTCGAAGAGTGACCCCGACCTTGCGCGCCCTCGTACTCGGCGGTTCGCTGCTGCTTGCGCTCGCGGCCGGTTCGGCGTCGGCGCAGCTCAATCTCTCCGGCGAATGGGCGGTCAAGGCCCATGAGGACCAGGGCGATCGCGTGCCGGGCGACGTCCAGGGCGACTTCTCGGGCGTGCCCATGAACGATGCGGCACGCAAGTTCGCGGACGGGTTCGACGTCACGCGCGTCAACATGCTCGAGCACCAGTGCCAGCCCTACAACCTCGCGCACATTTTTCGCGGCCCCCTCCAGTTCAGGATGTGGGAGGAGAAGCATCCGGAGACGCAGGAGATCGTCGCGTACCGCCAGTTCCTCGGCACGTACATGCAGACGCGAATGATCTGGATGGACGGCCGCCCGCATCCGCCCGCTTATGTACCGCACACGAACATGGGCTTCTCCACGGGCGAGTGGCACGGCGACATCCTCACGGTCTACACCACGCACATCAAGAAAGAGTTCTACCGCCGCAGCGGCATCCCGAGCAGCGACGAGACCACGGTGGTCGAGCACTACATGCGCCACGGCAACGTGCTGTCGCACGCGATGATCATCACCGACCCCGTTTACCTCACGGAACCGTACGTCAATAGCGAAGAGTTCACGTTGATGGAGCGCGGCAACCAGAACTGGCTCTACAACTGCGAGTACGTGATGGAAGTGCCGTTGGACAACCATGACGTGCCGATGTACTTGCCCGGCAAGAATCCGTTCATCGAGGACTGGGCCAAGAAATTCGGGCTGCCGTTCGAGGCCGTGATCGGCGGCGCGCCCACGACGTATCCCGAATACATGCCGAAGCTCGAGCAGCTGATGAAGGCCAGATGACCCGCGTTTCGACAATCGTCACCCTATCTATCGCCGCGCTCGCGCTGGCGGGCACAGCGCAAGCGCAAAACGCCTCGCGCGCCCAGGCCGCCGCCGCGCGCCCGCCGGCGGAGCTCGACACGTTCCACGTGCAGGGCAACATCTACATGATCGTCGGCGCCGGCTCGAACGTGGCCGTGCAGATCGGCGACGAGGGCGTGCTCGTGGTCGACACGGGCGGCCGCGCCACGCGCGAGCAGGTGCTCGCCGCCGTCCGCAAGCTCTCGGACGGGCCGATCCGCTGGATCGTCAACACGAGCGCGGACCTCGACCACACGGGCGGCAACGAGACGGTCTCGCAGGCCGGCCAGACGCTGAACGGCAACCCGGCCGCGATCATCGCCCACGAGAACGTGCTCGCGCGCATGACGACCGAAAACCGGCCGATCACCGAGCAGCCGCTCAATACGTTCTTCGAGGCAGGCCGCGACTTCTTCTTCAACGGCGAGGCGATCTTCATCTACCACGTGCCTTCCGCACACACCGACGGCGACATCGTCGTCTACTTTCGCAGCTCCGACGTGCTCGTTTCAGGCGACCTGTTCACGACCACGCAGTATCCGGAAATCCGGCTCGATCAGGGCGGCGGCGTCGACGGCTACCTCGCCGGCTTGAACAAGATGCTCGACGTCGCGGTGCCGAAGTGGCTCCAGGAAGGCGGCACCTACGTGATCCCGGGCCACGGCCGCGTCGGCGACGAGGCGGACGTGCTCGACTACCGCGACATGCTGTTCATCGTCCGCGCCCGCATCGCGAGCCTCGTGGCGGAGGGCAAGACGCTCGAGCAGGTCGCGGCCACCAAGCCGGCGGGCGACTACGACCCGCGTTACGGCACCGGCAACGGTGGGCAATGGACCACGGCGAAGTTCGTCGAGGCCGTGTACAAGGATTTGAAGCAGAAGGGCGGCGCGAAATGACGCGGACCAGCAACCGCCGGACCGGCGCCGGAGCGCGCTTCGGCTTAGCCGCCGCTGCGTTGGCCGCGGCCGCGTTCGCGGGCACCGCCGCTGCCCAGCCGCGCACCGGGCAGGCGACTCCGCCCCAGTCACCGAAGGTGGGCGCGCCCGTCGATCTCACGGGCTACTGGGTGTCCGTCGTCAGCGAGGACTGGCGGCACCGGATGGCGACGCCGCGCAAGGGCGACTACGAGAGCGTCCCGCTCAACGGCGAAGGGCGCCGTGCGGCCGGCGAGTGGAATCTCGATACCGACAACGCGGCCGGCAATCAATGCAAGGCGTTCGGCGTCGGCGGAATCATGCGCCAGCCGGGGCGCCTACACGTCACCTGGGCCGACGACGACACGTTGAAGGTCGACTTCGATGCCGGCACCCAGACGCGGCTCATGGAGTTCACCGCGGGCGCCGCCGCGCAAGGCGAAAAGACCTGGCAGGGCTTCTCGCGCGCCGATTGGCAACGACCGCCGCAGGCAGGGCAGGGCCCCGGTCGCGCGCAGCTCGGCAACATCACGGGGCCCGTGGCGCCGGGCGGCGGGGGCCGCGGTCAGCGCGGCGGCCCGGCGTCGACGCAGGCTCTGAGCGAGGGCGGGTCGCTACGCGTCGTCACCAGCAATTTCCGCGGCGGCTATCTGCGCAAGAACGGTGTGCCTTACAGCGAGGACGCCAAGATCACCGAGTACATCGCCCGGCTGCCCGACGCGCCGAACGGCGACGTGTGGTTGCACGTGGTCACGCTCGTCGAGGACCCGAAGTACTTGAACGACACGTTCTATACGAGCGCGATGTTCAAGCGCGAGAAGGACGGCTCGAAGTTCAAGCCCAGCGAGTGCCGCACCGCGCCGCCGCCGGGCGGCGCGCCGGGAGCCGCGCGCGCGGCGGAGCCTCTGCCGCGCTGAGCCCCTACTGCGCTGAGCCCCTTACTGCGCTGAACGCGCGCCTCGGCCCTGCCCCCGTTCGCCGCGGCCCGCGCTAATGCGCTCCCCCCGCGCCTCGAACCGCTGTCTGAGCGTCTCGAGCTGCGGCGGCGTGCCGGCGAACAGCGCGTCCGGAAAACTCGCGCCTTGCGCGATCAGCTCGCGATAGATTTCCCCCGAGCGATAGACATTGAGGCCCTCGCCGCCGAGATATTGCAGCCGCAGGTTGGCGTCCGTGTTGATCTGCGCGTCCGCGAGCCAGCCCCGCAGATCGCGAGCGTCAGCGGCGTAGGTTCCCAGCAGGTCGAGCGCCGACTCGAAGCGAATCGCCCTGAGCGACTCCGCGACGGGCGCGTAGGCGGCCGTGTCGAGCCGGCGCGCGATCTGCGCGATGTCGATCGGCCGGCCGTCGGCCCGCGCGACGAGCACCGCGTCGTAGCCCTCACCGTTCACCGTGTTCGCGAACACGGCTCCGTTCGGAAACGCCTCGAAGAACGTCGCAATCTCGCTCTTGACCGCGTCGCCCGTGCTCTCGTAGAGCTGTAGGAACACCGTGACCACGCCGCCGTCGTTGAGCCGCGACTTGCAGAGCTGCCAGAACTCGCGCGTGTAGAGCGCGGCGGCGCCCTTGACCCACGGGTCGAGCGGGTCGGACGTAATCGCATCGAACTTCTCGCGCGACGAAGCGAGCACGTGCCGCCCGTCGTCGATCCGGATCTCGACCTTCGGATTCGTGACGACGCCGAAGTTCGCGCCGGCGAAGTATTCGGCCGCCACGTGCGGCACCAGCGGCTCGATCTCGGCCACGACCACGCGCTCGACCGCCGGGTCGAGGCTCACGGCGCCCGCCGTGATGCCGGCGCCCAAGGCGATCACGAGCACGGACGAGGGCTTCTCGGGCACGAGCGTCGCCAGGTGCCCGAGCATGCGCTGGAGGCGCAAGTCCTGCGGATACGTCGAAGCCTGGGTCTTGCCCTGGTTGTGATAGGTGAGCAGGCCGCTCGGCTCGAGCGTAACCGCGATGGACGCCGTAAGCCCTTCGCCGACGTAGACGACGTTCGCGTCCTTGCCGCGCGTGGGCAGGAAGCGGCCGTACGCGACGAATTGCGGCGGCAGCGCGGGCACGAGGTAGGCGAGAACGAGCGCCGCCGCGACGGCGGCGGCGAGCGCGGCGACCCGCGCCCCGGAGCGCAGCGCGCGCTCGGCGCGAGCGAGCAACAAGACGCCGGCGGCCGCGGCGATCAATACCGCCAGCTGCTCGGCGGCGCGGCTACCGATCGACACGACCAGCACGAACGTGGTGAGCAATGCGCCTGCGATCGCCCCCGCGGTGTTGGCCGCATAGAGAAGGCCTACGACGCGCCGCGGATCGGCTGCGGGCCGCAAATCCCGTCCTGCATTTGCGGCACTCCCGCCATCCATGGCGGTCGGCCGCAATGTGCGTCCTGCAATTGCGGCACTCCCGCCATCCATGGCGGTCGGCCGCAATGTGCGTCCTGCAATTGCGGCACTCCCGCCATCCATGGCGGTCGGAATCACCGCCGCGAGGGCAAGGGGGAAGCTGGCACCCCACAACAGCGCGGCCGGCAAAACGGCCCAAGCCGCGCGCAGCACATCGAGCTCGAGCATGACGCTCGCCGGCGTTGCGATCGTTACGTCGAGGGGCCAGTAGGGCAACGACCGCGCGATCGTGTATGCAGACCACGCGACGGCGGGGCAGAGGAGCAATTGGCAGCACGCGAGCGCCGTGCGCGGATCCATCCGCCGGCCGAGCGCTGCGCCCGCGGCCGCGCCGCCCGCGAGCCCGGCGAGAAACACCGCGAGGATCAGCGCAAACGCGTAGACCGTGCTGCCGATCAGCAGCGAGAGATGGCGCGTCCAGAGCACTTCGGCCGTGAGCGCGGTGAACCCTGACAACGCCGTCACCGCGTAGACCGGCCCGCTCAGGCGCGCGCTCCCAGGCGGCGCCGGTGCGGCGGGCGCCGAAGCGCGCTCGCGCGCAGGGAGAGCCGCAGCGACGGCGGCGGCGCCGAGGTTCAAGGCCACGGCGACGAACGTAGCGATCGACACGTCATGGACCCGCAGAAGGTAGAAGCCGGCGGCCAGAGCGCCGACGACCGCACCCACGGTGTTGGCCGCATACAGGACGCCGAGCCAAGCTGCGCCGCTGCGAGTCGCGCGCGCGGCGCTCGCCACCGCGGGCAACGTAGCGCCCATCAGCAACGTCGAAGGCAACAAGCAACACGCCGCGACCATCAACCGCAGCGCGAGGCCGGCGACCCCGCCACCCGCCCACGACAGATACGCGCTGCCGAGCAGCGGAGCCGCGTAGAGCACGAGGAGCCCGAGCACGCCGATCCCGAGCTCGATCGCCGCGTAGACCCGCAGCGGCTGCCGGTCCACGGCGACGAGCCGCGGCAGCAGCAGCCCCCCGAGGCAGAGCCCCCCCAAGAACGTCGCGACGAGCACGCCGAGCGACGCGGCCGACGCGCCCAACCGGAGGCTGAGCAGCTGGAACCAGACGACCTCGTAGATCAGCGCAGCGCAGCCGCTTACCGCGAACGCGACCGGCAGCACCACGAGCGTCCGGCGCGCGGCGGCGAGGTCGTCGGGTCGTCGTGTGGGGCCGGTCGACATAGCGGAGGCGTCCTGGAGAAGCGCTGGCATTGCGCCAGCAAGCCCGCGGCTTTGCAAGGCGCGAGCGGGCGTTTCCACCATCCGCCGTGAGCCACCACGACTCCGCTCGACATCTAGACGAGTACGCCGCGGCGCCCGCCCCCAGACGTTTACCGATCAAGCAAGGATATTTTGGCGAACATCGCGTTCGGCTGGAGGAATTGGCTTCGCACTACGCTGTTGGATACACTAGCGACCGCGGCACCGGACAAGAATTAGAAACGTCGCACTCATTGTTGAGAGGTGTAGGCCATGACTCATCGGCGTACGATGCCTCGAGGCATTTTCGCTTTCGTGCTCTTGGTGTTCATAGGTAGCGTTGCCTTTTACAACGCTGTCACCGGGCCCGGCTTCGAAAGTATTCGTGCGATTGACGTCGTCCGATTGATCACCGTCGGCGCGTGCTTCGGGGCGGCCTTGTTTTCGCTGGTTACGTTCTTTCGGGATCGTCGATCAAGCTGATTCGCCGCGACGACGGGCCGCGCTCGCGCAATGAGCGCGTTGCTGGCCACCGAAGTCGACGACGAGAATCCGCGAGGCGTCGGGGCTTTGCGGAGGGCGTTTTGGCTGGAGACCGCTAGAGCTTCGCCGACGCCGTCGTAGTTCCCCTTCCGGTTGTAGAACGTCGCTTCGCTGACCCCGACCTCGCTCCAGCAGGCCCGCGGCTCTGCAAGGCGCGACCGGCGGGGCACTCTCGTATACTCGCGATGACGATGGCCCGCGACGCATGATCTCCCTGATCCTCGTGATGGTCTGTGCGATCGCAGCCGGCTGGCTCGCGCGCCGCATCCACGTGCCGTATCCGATCGTGCTCGTGCTCGCGGGGATCGGGCTCGGAGTCGTGTACACCTGGCCGGCGCTCGACTTGGGCCCCGACGCCGTGCTCGCGATCGTGATCCCGGCGGTCCTGTATCCGGCCGCCATCGACACGTCGTGGCGCGACTTCCGGGTCATGCTGCGGCCGATCCTGCTGCTCGCGATCGGCTTGGTCGCGACGACCACGCTGGCCGTCGGGCTCGCGCTCAAGTGGCTCGTGCCCGGCGTGCCCTGGTCGGTGGCGTTCGCGCTAGGCGCTATAGTTTCTCCGCCGGACGCGGTGGCGGCGACCGCCGTGCTGCGGCGCTTCAGGCTTCCGCGCCGGATCGTGACGCTGCTCGAGGGCGAGAGCCTCGTGAACGACGCGACCGGCCTCGTGCTCTATCGGTTCGCCGTCGTCGCGGCGTTGACGGGCACGTTCTCCGGCCCGGCGCTCGTCGGCCAGTTCGCGCTGATCGCGCTCGGCGGGCTCGCGGTGGGCATCGGCGTGGGCCTCGTTTCGACGAGGCTCCAACGGCACCTGCGCGATCCGATGCTCGAGCTTGCGATGTCGTTGACGGCGCCGTTCGTGGCGTATTGGCTGTGCGAGGTGCTCGACGTGTCGGGCGTCTTGGGGGTCGTCGCCGCCGGGCTCTATCGGTCGCGCTGGAGTCATCGGCGCTCGTCGGCGATCGCGCGGCTCAACATCCGTACGGTCTGGGGCGCGATCGTTTTCGTGATCAACAGCTTCGTGTTCGTGTTGATCGGGATTCAAATGCCGCAGATCGCCGAGTCGCTGGTCGGCGGCGACGGGCTTTCGCGGCCGCGCGCCGCGGCCCTGGTCGCCGCGCTGTCCGCGGTGGCTATTGGAGTACGGTTCCTGTGGATCTTCACGGCGACCTACGGTGTGCGCCTGCTCGTGCCGTCGATCGAGCGCGTCGACCCCGCCTCGGCGCGCGTGTCGACGCTCGTCGGCTGGTCCGGCATGCGCGGCGTGGTGTCGTTGGCCGCCGCGGTCGCGCTACCCACGGCGCTCGAGAGCGGCGAGCCGTTTCCGGAGCGGAGTCTCGTGATCCTGCTCGCGTACGGGATCGTGTTCGTGACGCTCGTGGGCCAGGGCCTCACGCTGCCCGTGTTGATCCGCTGGTTGAGAATCAAGGCCGACAGCTCCGGCGACGACGAGACCCGCCTCGCGCGTGACGCGATGCGCCGCGCCGCGACTCACGCCGTCGACAAGCTGGTCGCGGAGCACGGCTTTCCGGCGCACGAGGCCGTCGCCGTCAAGCGCTTCTTCAACAGCCGCTCGCGCGCGCGCGAGGAGGGCGCGGTCGGGGCGGACCGCGAGACGCGCCTCTGGCTCGGGGCGTCGAGCGCGCAGCGCGACGCACTGATCGAGCTCTGGAAGCGTGGCGAGATCGGCGACGACGTGCTCATCCGGCTCGAGCGCGAGCTCGACCTCGCCGAGGCGCGGCTGCCGCAAGACGAGTGACGACGCGACGGCTGGCTACGGGGCCGTGGCGGGGTCGAGCACCAGCAGTGAGATCTCGGGCGGCACGAGGAAGCGGACGGGCAGTACGCTCGTGCCGACGCCCGGCGTCACGAAGAGCTGGCGGCCGTGCTCGGCGATGGAGCCGATCGCGTAGCGCTCGCCGTAGTGCGACGGGACGATCGGCCGGCCGACGAACGGGATGCGGACTTGGCCGCCGTGCGTGTGGCCGGCCACGGTGAGCGACACGAGCTCCGGGATCTCGGGGAAGATGTCGGGATTGTGCGTGAGCACGATCACGGGCGCGCCGGGTGGCACGTCCTCGAGCGCTGCCGCGATGTCGTGGCGGCCTTCCCAGAAGTCGCCGAGGCCCGCCACCCAAAATGCGCACTCGCCACGGCGCACTTGCACGGCGCGGTCCTCGAGCACGGGGATGTCGTTCGCTTCGAGCGCCGCGCGCACGCGTGCGCCGCCGAGCCACCAGTCGTGGTTGCCGAGCACGGCCAGCACGCCGAGCGGCGCGTCGATCTCGGCGAGCTTCTTGGCGGACACCTCCGGGCTCACGAACCGGCCGCCGAGCACGTTGTCGATCACGTAGTCGCCGCCGAGCAGCACGAGATCGGGGTGGGACCGGCGCGTCAATGCGACGACGCGCTCGAGCTTGCCGACGCCGTTGAACGGCGAGCCGACGTGCAGATCGGAGATCGCGGCGACGGTCACGCCGGAGCATTGAGCCGGCCAGTGAGGCAGGCGGAGCCGATAGGTGGCGACGCGGAGGCTCGCAGGCTCGAGCCAGAATGCCCACAACGCGAGGAGACCGGCGGCGGCCGCGGCGGCCCCTAGGACGCGCAGCCACCGGCGGCGTGCGGGTCGTGCCGGATCGCCGCTCACTCGCAGGGACCGTGTTGGGTCGACGACGAGCCCGTCAGCGGCCGTTGCGCTGCTCGGCGAAGAACTTCTTGAGCGGCGGCGCCATGTTCCGCGGGATATCCTCGCCCCACGCGCCGCCGTCGATCTTCGCGCCCGTCGGCCGAGCGTCGGCGTCGACGGCGAAGAACACGGGGATTCCGTCGCTCTTGAAGCCGGCCTTGTCGAGCTCGGTCTTCCACGCGTCGACGTCGACTTGCACGATGTAGGTGCCGGCGAACGCGTCCTGCATCAGCGGATCGCCCAGAGACGCGCGCAGGGCTTTGCACGGCCCGCACCACTCGGCGGTGATCTGGACGTACGGCAGCTTGGCGAGCGCGGCGGCTTTGGCGACTTCGTGGCGGAGCAACTCCTCGAGCCGGCCCGGCGCGGGCTCGAGCACGACCACCTTCACCGGCTCGGCCGCGTGGGCGCCGCCGGCAATCCAGGCGCTCGCGATCAGAATGCGCGTTGCGTTCCGGAGCAGATCACGGTAGATCACGGGGCACTCCCCAAGACGATTCTCTGCCCGATCTTGTCACGCGCCGCCGGCGGACGATAGTGCAGGGCGCCCGCGTCGCCGCCGTCAACGCGCGGGCAGCAGGTTGCTCCAGGTCTCCGTGAGCACGTCGGCGCCGCGTTGCAGGAAGCCGCGGAGCTCCGTGGGTTTGGTGACGTCGAGCTGCCGCACGCGAACCATCATCCGCCACGCGCCCGTGGGCTCGATGAGGTAGGCGTTCGTCTCGACGATCTCGCCATTGCTGGGCGCCGAGACGACGGGCTTGACGTCCGCGCCTGGCGGCAGCGCCGCGAGCGAGGGTCCGACGAAGTCGACGAGGTACTGCTGCTCGTCGTCCGCGAGTGGCCGATAGCCGCGGCCCACCCGCGTCTGCGTGACCCACGCGCCCGGGGGCTGCCGAATCACCTTCGTGCCCTGCCAATGCAGCCGGTACGCGAAGTCGAGCGCCTCGCCCGGCGGCGGCTGCCGATCCGGGACCCAATACGCCACGATGTTGTCGTTGGTCTCGTCGGGCGTGTTGAGCTGCACGAGCTCCACGCGCCCCGGCCCCCACGAGCCCATGGGCTCGACCCAGCCGCTCGGTCTGAGCTCGTAGCGAGCCTCGGGGTCCTCGTAGCTCTCGAACGTGCGGTCGCGCTGCATGACACCGAAGCCGCGCAGCTCGCGCATCGAGAACGAGGTTGTAAGCGTCTGCGCCGGGTTGATCAGGGGGCGCCATAGCCACTCGCCGTCCCCGGTCGCGACCATGAGCCCGTCGGAGTCGTGGACCTCGGGGCGAAAGTCGACGCGATGGGGTTGGTTTTCCCCGAAGTAGTACATGGTCGTGAATGGCGCGAGCCCGAGTGTGCCGACCGGCGCGCGCAGGTAGAGCCGCGCGCGCACGTCGACCACCGTCTCCTCGCCCGGCGCCACATCGAACTGATACGCGCCGCTCACGCGCGGCGAGTCGAGCAGCGCGACGATCCTGAGCGTGCGTGCGTCCGGCGCCGGCTTCACCAGCCAGAACTCGGTGAAGTGCGGGAACTCCTCGGCCCCCGCGCCCACGGTGTCGACCACAAGCCCGCGCGCCGACAGGCCGTAGCGGGCCCCGGCGCCGAGCGCGCGAAAGTAGCTCGCGCCCAAGAAGACGATGAGCTCGTCCTTGTAGGCGGGCGAGTTGAGCGGGTAGTGGACCCGAAGCCCGCCGAAGTCGAGATCGCCCCACTTCTCGGGCGACAGCGTGTTCCTGCCGTAGTCGAAATCGGCGCGGTCGTAGGGGAGGTGGCGGACCTTGGTCGCGACCTCGTTCATGCGCACCCGCTCGTTCGCCTTGCCGACGTGGAAGAACATCACCTCGAAGGGCAGATTCTCCGATCGCCAGAGCGCGTGGTCCGCGCGAAAGCGGATGTCGCGGTATTGATCGTAGTTGAGCGCTTCGAGCTCCGCGGGTTGCTTGCGGTCCGGTACCCGGTAAGCCGCTTGCGCCTGCTTGCGGGCGAGCACCGCCACGTCCTCGAAATCGAATGCGGCCGCGAGGCGCGCGCCGCCGAATGCCGCCAGCAGCACGCTCAAGATCAGCGCGCGCGCCGTGATCGAGCCGATGAGCGCGTGGCTACCCAAGCTAGTTGAGGACGGGCACGGTCTTGCGCTCGGAGAAGCCGAGCAGGTCGATCTCGCCATCGGTGGCGACGTGGCTCTCGGAATGAGTGACGAACGCCGCCTCGTCGCGGATGGCGACGCCGAGCGCGCCGGCGGTTTCGATGAGCCGCGACTGACCGGAGAGCACGAGCGGCCGCGCGGCCGCGACTTCGACCGGGGACTCGCGTCTTCGGGCGACGGGCGACGTGACGAGCGCGAAGCGGTCGTTGTGGCCGGCCTCCACGACCACCCGGTCACGTATCAGCGTCAGCGCGCGGCCGGCGCGCAGATGCGCGGCGACCTCGTAGCGCAGGGTCAGCACGTAGAGCTTCTCGGCCAGGCCGGTGATGCGCACGCACGGGCCGAGCGCGCCGCGCGTGCTGACTTTCGCGTCGGTGAAGAGTGGAAAGCTGATCTGGAGCGGGGCGCCGCGATCGTGCTTGTTGAACGCGAGCACGGCGAACACGAGGTCGCGCACGATCGCGTGCTCGTGGTCGGGCTGCATGACCAGGAAGTCGAGGTGGTCGCCGATCGTCGCCGCGGAAACGACAGTCATGACGGGATGACGCGGTCCTTGCGCTGCATCTTTGGCTACTTCTTTGGCGGAGCTACTTCTTGTTGAGCTCGTCGGCGATCCAGAACTTCGTTCCCGAAACATCGGCCGACGCCATCAGACCCTTGCGCCCGATCTGGTAGTAGGCGACGCCGTCGAAGAAGGTCGACGAGACCTCGGCTCCGGAATGGCCGGCAGTCGCCTGGGCCGTCGCGGAGGAGTCCCAGCCGCCCTTGGCGAACGCGGCGAACCTCTCCGGCGTCTCGAACAGGATCACGATGTCGTAGCGGCTGGCGCCGAAGGTGAGGCCGACGCCGGCGGAGCCCATCCGCATGTAGGTGCGCGTGCCGGCCTTCTTGTCCACGGCCACGCCGCCGCCGCCCGCGCCCGAGGCGCCGAACCCCGCCTTGGTGACTCTGAAGGTCGCGTAGCCGGCCGCCTTGTCGTACAGCGCGCTCGCGCCCTTCAGTTCCTTGAAGTCCTTGAGCACCGCCACCGACTCGGAGTCGATGTTGGCGCGGTTCTTGGCGGCTTTCGAGTCCTCGGTCCCCTGGGCCGTGGCGAGTTGTGCGCCCAAGATCAGCAGCGGGATCGCCAGACTGGACCAGACTCTGTGCGTGCGCAGACTCATCATGGGGTCGTCTCCTGGTTGTTGCCGACACCGGCAGCGATGCGAGCGGCGCCCGCCCAGCGCGGCCGCCCTCGCAGACCTTCATGATATGTCGCCTGGTGTCAGACACCAAAGGTGTCAGACACCGCGGCTGTCTGACACCGGCCGGCAGTTCGGCTCAGCGCGGCCTCCTTTTCGACGGTTTCGCGGTCACGAACACCCAGGCCGTCTCGAGCAGCTTGCGCAACGCGGCCCGGCGGATGCGCGCGAGCCGGACGAGCACCATGGGATAGGGCTCGTAGTGCGAGGTCACGTAGTACACGTCCGGCTCGGCCGTGAGCAGCTCCGCGCGCAGCTGCGGGTCGATGCGCACGGCCAGCGAGCCTTCTTCCGCGGAGGAGTGGATCGCGGCGCAGGTGAGCAGCTTGCCCCGCGCCTTGAACGCCGGACCGCGCCCGGTGGTCGCGTCCGCCACGTCGGGTAGCGCGAGCGCGATCTCGCGGACCGCAGCGAAGTCCATGCGTTTGGCCGGCATGCCGTCACTCCCGCGCGGCCGCGCCGGCGGCGCGTGCCAGCTCGAGCAACTGCTCCTGCGTCTGTTCGGGATGAGGCGCGTCGGCCGGCGCTTGCCATTCGAGCGAGGAGCCGGCGGCGACGAGCCGGCGCGCGGCGCCGACGTGGTCGGCGCCCGGCGGCTGACCGTGAGCCCAGCCTTGGGCGGCCCAGACCAGCGGCGTCGCGGCGAACATGCCGTCGAGCGCGTTGACCGAGGCGCCGTGCCCGAGCAGCACGCCGACGGCCTCGGGACGGCCCGCCATGGCCGCGCGGTGCAGCGGGGTGACGCCGTCGCGATCCCTCTCGCTCGGCGAGAAGCCGCAGCCGAGCATCGTTTCGAGCACGGCCGCGTCGCCGCGCTCGGCCGGCACGTGCACCATCAAGTGATGCTCGGGCCGGAGGTCGCCGCGAAGCTCCGGCTGCGCGGCGAGCATCGCCTCCGCGCCCGCGCGATCGCCGCTTGCACAGGCTGCGACGAAGCGGTCGAGCGCGGAGAGCTCGTCCTTCGCGCCCTGCGCCTCGAGCCAGGCCGCGACGGCCCGATTGCCGTGCAGCTGGGCGACCGTGCGCGGCGTGCGGCCGTCGACGCGGCGCCGGTGGATGTCCGCGCCGTGACGCACGAGCAGCTGCGTCATCTCGACGTCGCAGCGCTGCGCGGCGATGTGCAGCGGTGCGTCGTCGAGCTCGCCCCACGCCCGGTTCGGGTCCGCGCCGTGCTCGAGCAGCCAGCGCACGCCCGTCGCTTGCGACGTGGGGCCCGTGAGCCAACTCAGGATGTACCGCAGCGGCGGTACGCCGCCCGCGACTCCGTTCACGTCGACGCCGAACCTTGCGAGCAGATCGAGATCGGCCAACCGCCCGCTGCCCGCGGCGATGTGCATCGAGACGCCGTCCGTCGGATTCGCGCCGTGCTCGAGCAGAAGCTCGGCGAGTCGCGGTCGACCGGTGGCGACGAGCGCGCCCCAAAGTGCCGTCCGCGGGAGCTCGCGGTGCCAATTCCAGTGGTACTCGGCGTTCGGGTTCGCGCCGCGTGCCAGTAAGCCGCGTGCGGTTGCGACGAGCCCCTCCGCCCGGGCGGGCGCGCTCTCGCCCAAGAACGTGTGACAGACGTAGAGAAGCGGTTCCCAGCCCTGCGCTCCGCCGGCGTTCGTTGCCGCCTCGGGGTTCTTACGCAGCCGCGCCTCGACGGCCTCGGCGTCGCCGAGCGCGAGCTCGGTGTGCAGGTTGGCGTGCGCAATGCCCGGGTGCAACGCGAGCAGCCGCAGCGCCCGCGCGGCCGCGCCGCCGGTGGCGCAGCGCACGAATTCGTCGACGGCGGCGGCGAACGACAGCGATCTCTCTTCGACGTGCTCACGGAGCTCGTTCCACGACTTGAAGCCGTGCTCGCGTGCGATCACGGACTGTGCGTCGTGTAGCGCAAGGTGCAGCGCGCCGATCTCGGCCGCCGATTTTGCGGTGTGCGCGGGTAGGGCGCTAAATCTCCGGAGCGCGGCCGGATCCGCGGCGCGCGCGCCGTGCAGCAACGACTTGGCCTGTTTCTTGAGCTGCTCGAGGCTAGCCCGTTCGGGTAACTGCGACGTCATAGATACCTCCATGCTGGAGCCTGTGGTTCGCAAACAGGCAGCACGGTGGTGAACGTGCAGTCTTGGGATCTAGTCGGTCAGTGGGCTTGGCCCTTCGCGCGAACCCGCGGGCGCCTGGAGCGCACGCGTCGCAGTGGACACGGAGGAGGCTCGGCTGTCAAGGCGCCGCTCAGGGCCCGCTCACCGAATCGAGGGCGAGGACCTGGCCGTGCTCGCGCACCTTCACGACGCCCAGACCCGGGGCGTACCACTTGGTCTCGGTGTCGGGCGTGAGCACGCTGCTCTCGCGGACCTGGATGCAGTTGCCGAAGTGCCCGGCGGGGACGTGCACCCGCTGGCCGACCTTGAGGATCTCGTCCGACTCGTCGACGACGGGCAGCGTGTCCTCGG
>DASQOL010000124.1:0-7752 GCA_035644475.1 Gammaproteobacteria bacterium
GAGCCCCACGAGCACCACGACGCCGGCGACGATCCACGGCGACTGCAACGCGCTTTGCACGTTGGGGTTGCCGCCGATGTTGTACGTTCGGTTGCCGGTGGCGGCGCGGACGTCATTGTTGCCGCTCGTCGACGTCTGCGAGGTTTGACCGCTCAGACCGCCTGAACCACCGGCCAGCGCGAGGAACGCCACGGCGGCTACCTCCGCCGGAGCAGGAGGAAGGCCGCGACGACGACCACGCCGCCGATCAGGAGCAGCGGCACGCTCAGCGAGAAGCCGCCGATCTGCAACGGCGAGGTGTGCCCAACCGCCGTTTGATCGGTGACACGCGCTACGGCCACGTCGGCGTTGTTGCGCGCGACCGCGACGTCGGCCGCCCGGTTCACGAGCGTGTCGAGAAAATCGAGAGCCCCAGCCATCTACGTTCTCCGAAGATCGGGCGGCCGGAGCGCGTGCGCGCTGCCGGCCGCTTTGGGTTAGTCGCCGAGGCCGCCGATGTAGTGCGAGTAGAGCGTCGCCGTCAGCGCCGCGCCCGTCGTCAGCTGCAACCGCCAGTCCTCGAGCCCGCGCAGATCGAACGGGTCGCCGCCGTAGCCGTGCTCGCTCCGGTCGATGCAGTACCAGCCCGCTTGCGGAAAGCGGATGCCATCGCGTTGCTTGCGCTCGTTGAGCGCCGCGGTGCGTTCGAACAACGTGGTCTGATTCGCGAGCACCTTGAAGAGATCGAGCGTCGACGTGCTCGGCTTCATGAAGATCTTGTCGAGGAACTGCGTCGTGACGCCGCCGCGCGGCAGGTCCGAGATCTCGTATTGCTGCGCCGCGGAGAAATCGCGCGTGCTCTTGAGGATGTGCGGCACGCTGCCCGGCCCGCCCGGGAGCGCCTCCGACGTCGTCGCATTCATCGACAGCGCCGGCGTGCCCGTGATCCCGCCCGGACCGGCCAGGTCGACCTCGATCGAGAACGAGTTGATCACCTTGCCGGTGGTCGGATCGAGGCTGCCGGTGTTGATCGCGGTCTCCTCCTCGCCGGCCTTCGTGAGAATGCCGTAGCGATCGAAGGGGAGCTCGAGGGAGAAGTCCGCGCCGGTGTTGGCGGCGTCGTCGCGACCGTCGAAGCGGTTCATCACGTTGCGGTCGGCGCCGCTGAACCGTTGGATGATCTTGTTGTTCAGGAGCACCCTGATCTCCGTCAGGTCGGCGACGGTGATCGTCGTCGCGCTGGCGAGCAGCTGCAGGGAGTGGTACCGCCGCCCGATCGGGAGACGGAACGTGGTGGTTGCTCCGGTCCCCACACTCGGCGGGGCGGGCATCTTCTGATCGACGCGCGGCATTGCGATACCTCTTCGGTTGCTCGGTTGCTGGACGTCCGCAGCTCAGCCGACGAGGGCTTTGATCTGCGGGACCCGGTTGACGATCGCCATCACGATCACGACCGTGAGGGCGGACTGCAAAATCGCTTTCATGTTCATGTGCGTGCGCTCCTGATTGGGTGACGAGAGACGAGCCGACGCTAGGGGGCATCGGTGCGCACCGGTAGCCACCACCGGTCGCGACCGGTCGTAACGCGCTCGAGGCGCGTGACGCAGTTCAAACTTCGGTGGGTGTGACGCGCTTCTCAGCCCGCGACGTCGCGCGTCGGCAGGCCCTTGCCGCCGGTCGTCAGCCGGCGCGTCACCATGCTCCGCTCGAGCCACTCCTTACGGTCGTGCCGGAGCTCGTCGAGGTACGCCTGGGGCACATCGAGCTCGCGCGCCATGGCGCGGCGATCGTCGGCGCGGCTCATCGCGTAGCAGCGCAGCGTGAAGCAGTTCCCCAGGATCGTCTTGTCGCTCTCCGCGGGCCGCTGCGTGAGCGCGTAGATGCGCGGCCGGTGCTCCATCGCCTTGCGCACGATCTCCCCCCACGCGACCGGAGCCTTGCCCGGCGACGTGACGTCGGCGAGCTCGTCGACGACGAGCGCCACCGAATGCCCGGCCGCGGCGTTGACCCTGATCCACACCCACGCGAGCCGGCAGAACAGGTCGAAGTGACCGGTCGTCGCCGGTGCTGTGAACTCGATCCGCACCGGTCGCGACGAGAGCGCCGCTGCATGCAGCACGGCCGGATCGTTGGTGCCCGAGCACCGGTAGAAGCGCGAGAAATCGGCTTTGACGCCCCAGACGAGCAGCCGCGGCTCTCCCCTCACCCGCTCGGCGACGCCGAAGGTTTTTCCGGAGCGCGTTTGACCGGTGACGAGCGCGAGCTCTTCAGGCGTGAGCGACGACGGCGACGGCCGCGGTCTCGCCGGCGGGCGGTTTCTTTTGCTCATCGGCTGCCTTCACGTGCGCCATGACGCGCGGGCCGAGCACCGCGAGCGTGACGATGATCGCCGCGGCCTCGGGACCGGTGCGCAGGTTGGGGAAGTATTTGTCCAGCACGGCGCCGTATGCGGTGCCGAGCGCCGTGCACTCTTCGTCGGCGAGCTTCCAGTGATCGCCCGACCGCGGCGCGAGCACTTGGTTGAACGTGACGCCAAGCAGCATCGCGCACATGTCGGCGGTTTCCTTCGACGCGACCGGTGCCTCGACCGGTGGCGCGACCGGTCCCACCGGTCCAGCACCGGCGAGCGCGGCGTCGGCCTCGTGGCGGAGCAGCGCGTCGACGTCGCTACCGTTCGCGACCGGTGGCTCGAGCTCGGCGCTCACTCGAATCTCCGGCGCTCGCGCGCAGGCTCGAGCTCGATGCTTCGGATACCGAGCCCGGAGCGGTGACCGTGAACCACCTCCGAGACCATCGACCACTCGTCGACCGTCAACGACAGCCGGGCGCCATCGGTGCGTTCCACCTGCCAGCGACCGTCCTTGAGCTTGCGCAACGATTTAAGCGTCGGCGTCGTCACTCGAAGAACCCCCAGCGCTCGTGAGCTCGCTCGAGCGCCGGCGTCGACGGCGGGACCGGTCGCGACGGCGCCGGCGCTGGTCGCGCGGCCGTCGGCTTCGCCGGCGTCACCGGTGCGACCGGTGGCTCGTCGACCGGTGCGTCCGGTCGCTCGGCCGCGATCGGGATCGTCGCGTTCGCGAGGATCCACTCCTGCGGCTCGGCGCGGCCGTGCACGGGGCAGACCACGTAGAGCTTGCCCGCGTGACGCCGGCGGAGCTCGTTGTCGCCGCGCGCGCGGTACTTGAACACCGGCGCGACCTGGTCGCAGTCCTTGAACGGGCACGGGCACGTGCCGATCGGTGCGTTCTTACTCACGCGGAAGAATCCCGGGGGCCGGGGCGTGTGGGGAGCTCGGGGAAGCGCTCGAGCGCCACGATGCGCGCCTCGAGGCGGTCGATCGCGTGCATCGACTCCGAGAGCAGAGTCAGGGTGAGCTCGGCGAGCTGGCGCGCGTGCACGAGCTTCGCGTACGGCGCCGCGCGATCGAGATCGGAGAGCACCAGGCGGATCGGCTCGGTTTTGGGGTGCAGGACCACGGCCGGTAGGCTGCAAGTGAAGCCTACCGGAGCAAAAGGAACCCGATCACACTTCGATCACCCCGTCGACGAGCTCGTCGACGGGGTTGGTAGGTGGCCCGCGAGCCGCGCGAAGACCCCTTCGCCCAGCGTCACCGCTGCTCACGGCGAACTTATTCCCCTGTATCAAGAATAACCGCGCCCTTGCCGCATCGCGGAGCCGTGTGTGTCGTGCCCACTCGCGCGCCTCAGCGTCACGTTTTGACACCGCGGCGTTGTAGCCGGGATCGACGGACATGAGACGTTGGTGCACGAGCTCGCGCCGCCGGCGCGCGCGTTCGGTCTCGAGCGTCGCGCGCGTCGGCCGATGCACGACGACCTCGGCCGGCGACACGCTCACGGTGCCGAGCCAGTCGACGCGCTCGAGGTTGCGCTCGCCGACGTCGGGCAGCGCGCCGCGGTAGAGCAGTCCCCACGAGCGCGTGCGCCTAAAGCCCTTGTGAGCGCGCCACCACTCGCAGAAGAACTCCGCCGGCCACTCGATCATCGGTGGCGCCGGCGTGAGCTCGCGGCCGTCCGCGGCGAACTTGCGCGGCCGATCCTTGGCACTCTTGCTCGCGACCGTTTGCAGCGGGTACTTCACGAGCTCGAGGATCGCGTGACGCATCGCGTCGCGGTTGCCCTGCGGGATCGTGCGCCAGCGAATGCCGGCGCCCCACGCTTCGTTTAGCGGCGCGTAGTCCGGTCGACCGTAAGGCCCGGCGCTCGGCTTGAACACGAGCAGCAGGTTTAGATGCACGTTCCACGCGTTGCTCCGATCGTCGTAGTAGAGCCCCGACAGTGGCGCCTCGAGGCACGCCCACGCGCCGACGAGATCGGGAAAGCGCCGCTTGGTGTCGCGGATCGAGCGCGCGACGCGGCCGTCGACGCGCGCGTAGAGGATCGTTTGCTTGAAGCGATCGAAGATCGAATCCATGCCGGCGCCGAGATGCCATTGCGGCACGTTCGGCAGCGTGAACACGGCCGAGCGAAGCACATAGCCCTGCGCGTCGAGCTCGGCGATCCGTTGACCGTAGAGCTTGCTCGAGCGCTGCGACTCCGCGCGCGCGTCGTCGGGGCAGAGCTTCACCAGGCCGGCGCGATTCGCCCACCGCTCGCGGAGCTCTTCGTCGTCGACGTCGACGCCGTACGCGCCGATCGGCCGCGCGTCGCGGAGTTTCTGCGAGAGCAGCAGGTACGGCTTCGCCTGCTCGAACCCATCGACGCGATAGGCGTACGGGTACACGTCGTGATCGAGGTAGTCGGCGATCGCGTGACGCACGCGGCAGCGATCGAGCATCGCCGGCGCCTCGAGCTCGAGCTCGTCGGCGAACGCGAGCGCGCGCTGGTAGTGATCGGCGCGGACCTTCGACTCGTGCACGTGCTCGATCGCGTCGAGCACGCCGGCATTTTGAGCGCGGCCGTTTTGCGTCTCGAGCGCCACGAGCAGCGCGAGCGGGAGCGGATCGGGACGCCGGCGGCCGAGGTCGAGCTCGAGCTCGTGGTCGGGGGTAACTTCGGACCAGCGGTGCAGCATCACCTAGCCCGAGGCCTTTCGCTGCCGGTCGACGAGCTCGGCGCGATGGCGTGTCCGGCACCCGCGAAAATTAGGGAGCATGCACTGCCCCGGTTTGCACGCGCAGACGCCCTGATCGGCCGGATCGTTGAGCGCCACGCGCAACACCATGTCGATATCGAGCTCGTCGTCGGACTCGTCGATGACGTCGCCGGCGCCGGGCTCGCCGGCGAGCTGCGCCGGCCGCGGACAGTGAAGCGATACGCCGCCGGCCAGGTCGGCGTAGACCATCTCAATTTCACGCTCGACGAGCTCGCCGTTGTCGAGGTACCAGCGGACGACGACGCGCGGATTCGCGTCGCGGAGCTTGTGACCGTTGTCGCACAGCAGCTCGACGAGCTCGGTGAGGCGGATCACTCGACGCGCACCCACACCAACCGCGACACCTGGAGGCCGACACCGCACACGTGCAGGCGATAGCAACGGCGCACGTTGACCAACACGCCGAGCCACTCGATTTCCATCGCGCCGAATTGCGTCTTTGGACGAGACGGCACCGCCGGCTCGTTCCATGCCCTCGCGAGCCACCACTGCGGCACGAGAAAAAAGTGCAGCCGCCACGCGCCGAGCTTCACCGCTTCGCACCCTTGCCGCCGCGCGCGCGGATGAGCTCGCGGCTCAATCGCAGCCGTTTGCGCTTCGGCCGGCGAACTGTCCGCGGCGTCGACGGCTTGGACAGGTCACGATCGTGACCTGTCCGGCCGCTCGAGCGGCTGGACACGTCGCCGGCGACGTCGACGAGCCCCGTGTCGCCGAAGCGAGCGAACCGCTCCCACACCTCACGCGTGACGCGATGGTGTTTTCCGTAGCGCAGCGGGCAACCGCTCTTGAGCCAGCGTCGCACTGTGCGATCGGAGACGCCGAACTGTTCGGCGACGTAGAGATCGCTGCGGTACTTGATCGCCGCGGCCACTTCGTCGGCCGACAGCATGTCGAGACGATCGCGGCCGCGCCTCACTCGTGATCGAGCTCGTCGAGCCGATCGAGCTCGCGCTCGAGACGCCGCACCAGTTGGCGCAGCTTGTTCCACTTCACCGACGCGCGCGCGAGCTCGCGCTCAGCGCGCGCGTATTTCTCAAGGGCCGCGGCATACCGGCGTGAGAGCATCCCCGGTAGGGCAGCGCGGCGGGCTCTCACGCCGGCCTTGGCGAGCTCGAGCTGCCCCTCGAGCGAAAACACATTGGACGGGTCCGCGAGCTCCGGCTTGGAGCTCATGAGCTCATCCGCACGGCGACGCCGCCGCAACCACGCCGCGCGTAGGTGCCGCACGGAATCGAGTCAGGAGCCGGCCGCCCCTCGAGCCGGTCGAGAAACACCGAGAGCTCGTGGCCCGTGAGCTCGTAGCCGCACGTGCACGCGTAGCGGCTGCCACGCGCGGCGAACCGTTCGAAGTGAAGCGCGAGCGCGCGGCCGAGCGCATCGAGCTCGCGGAGCGCGGCCCCGAGCTCGTCCTGCGGGTAGCCGGCGCTCAAGCGGAGCAACGCACGCGCCGCGTCGACGTGCTCGCGCGCGAGCTTGAGCTGCGCCGTGATCGCGAGCGCGTCGACGGCGGCCTGAGCGGTCTGGCCAGCGTGCACGAAGCCCTCGAGCGACTTCACCTCGCCTGCCCGCTTTCGATCCAGGGGAACGTCGACACGCCCTCGAGAGCTCGCTCGAGCTGCACGAACGCGCTCAGCACCGCCGACGCCTGCTCCTCGCGGATCGGCTTGGCGACGTGCGCGTAGAGCACTGAGAGCGCGTGCTCGCGGTTCGACTTCTGCGCGAAGCGTTTGAGCGCCGCGGCCTCCTCCGCGCTGAACTCAACCTCGACGGCGAGCGCGCCGGCCACGTGAACGCGGATCATCGTCGAGCTCACTCGTCGCGCTCCCCGCGCTTGACCCAGCGACGCAGCGCGTCGTTGGCCGCGTCACGCTCGCCGCGCTGCAGCAGCGCGCCGATCGCGAGCGTGAGCCGGCGGAACGCCGCGCGCTCGCGATCCTCGCGCGTGAGCACGCGCACGTTGCCTAAGGAGGGTTTGCGCTCGGGATCGAGCGCGTCGACTGACGTTGGCATTGGCTTCCCCTTTTGTTGCAGCTCCCCGAAGAGATGGCCGGCGGCGGGGTCGAAGCCGCCGCCGGCCGGTTGTTCGGGAAGCCGCCCGACCAACAAGGACGCGGAGTAGGCTACAGACGAAGCCTAGGGGCTTCAAGTGCAGCCGCCTGCACCCGTGACCGCGGTCGCAGTAGTATCCGGCCCCGGACGCAACCTAGGAGCCGCCAACCCATGAATTCCGTTGATTTTCTCGACGCCGTGCGCGCAAAGCACGGGCTCGAATCAGACCGCAAGCTCGCCAGGTTTCTCGGGATCGATAGAAGCCGGATGCCGAATTACCGCGCTGGCCGCCGCAAGCTTGATCCGGACGCGTGCGTGGCGGTCGCGAAGGCCCTCGAGCTCCCGCCCGAGCACGTCTTCGCCGCGGTCGCGGCCGAGCGTGCAAAGCGCACCGAGCACCGGCGGATATGGGAACGCCTGGCGAAGCTCGCGAAGACGGCTCACGTGCTCGTGGTTGTTGGGGTTGTAGCAGTCGGCGCGCTCGGGCGCCCGAGCTCGGCCGACGCCGGCGCCGTTTTACAACAGGCTATACATTATGCGCACTGTAGGGCATGGGCGGCGATCGTTGCGGTCGCGGCGCGGCGGTCCTCGGAAGCTTCGCCCCCGCCCGCG
>DASQOL010000125.1:0-4870 GCA_035644475.1 Gammaproteobacteria bacterium
AGCTTGGCGACGCCGACACGTTCGTCACGCCGCTCTCGATCGATCCCGCGCCAAGCAACAACGTCGATCTCGTCGTCACCGTGGCCGCGGCCGCGCGCTTGAGCTCGAGCGACACGGGCACGATCGAGAACGCGACCACGGGCTACACCGCGGCCGACGACACGCCCTCGATCAACGGCGGGCTCCTGACGTTCAGCTACTTGATGGCGTGCGACACGAGCTACAACTGCGAGTGCGAGACGGATCCCGAAGCCAAGACGCTCGCCGAGCTGCGCGTCGAAGTGCTCACGCTCACCGGCTACGCGATGCAGGCGAGCAACCCGCCGCCCGGCGTCGAGCAGCAGTACAACGCGCTCTTGCGCACCGCGCAGGGCTATCTCATCACCAAGTATCGAGCGCTTGAGACCGAGCGATTCTTTTCGTGGACGCTCACGCCCGGGATCCGCTACTACGGACTGCGCGACAACCGCAATTGTTGCGACGTCAAGCTCAACAAGTACCGGATCACCGGCGCGTGGTTGCAGGATCTAAATAACGTCTGGTGGCCGCTGATCTATGGGATCGACCCGACGTTCTACACGCTCAACGTCAACTTCGGGTGGCCGGCGTTCTACGAGATCCGCCAGTGCGTCGAGATCTTCCCCGCACCGCAAGCCGCGTACACGCTTTGGATCAAAGGACACTTCGAGCTCCTGCCGTTCACCGAGGACGACGACGTCACGACGATCAGCGCGGAGCCCGTCAAGAATTGGGCGGTCTACCTCGCCAAGGCCGCGAAGGGTTTGCAGGACGCGGCCGTGTATGCCGCGATGGCGAAAGACCAGGTGGGCCAGCTCATCGCCGGCGCGCACGTCTCGCGTCGCTACATCCCGGGCACCAGCGAGATCCCCGTGCCGACGCCGCCCGTGATGGTGCACTTCGATGCCTGAGCCGCGCAAAGCGCCGCTCACCGTCTCCAAGGGCGGCATCGACCGCCTACGCACCAAGGGCGGCGCTCGAGCCGACTCGCTCTACGATCTCGTGAACGCGGTGATCGATGCCGAGTTCAACATCAACCCACGGCCCGGATCCACGCGCCTCGCGCAGCTTCCGACCGGCACCGTCGGCCTGGCCGCGTTCGACGGCAAGTTTCACGTGTTCGCGCACGAGGAGGTCGATCTCACCGGGTTCGATGACTTCGAGCTCGACATCCTCTTGCACCCGTTCGATCCGACTGCGGAGCTCGAAACGATCCACTTCGCGCAACCGTATCTCGGCGCGCTCTACGTGGTCGCGGAGTTTCACTCCGGCTCGACGACCGTCACACAGTCGATTTATCACTACTGGTTGCAGCCGGGCGAGGAATGGACGGCGTCGACGGAGTACTCGTTCAACGAATTCGTCACCCCGACCGTGCCCAACGGTTTCGTGTACAGCGCCTCGCGGCTCGGGCTCGCGTATCCCGCCTGGGCGCCGGGCGTGCCGCGCACCGCCGGCAACGGCTCGAGCATCGATCCGTCGATCATCGAGCCGACGATCTACAACGAGTTCTTTTACGTGGCGATCGAGACCACGGGCGACAACCCGCTCTCAAGCTCGAGCGAGCCCGACTGGCCGACGTCGACGGGCGCGACGATCGTTGAGAACACGGACGGCACGCCGACGCAAAGCGCCAACGACGTCACGCCGCCGGCGCCGCCGCCGACGAGCACGCCGCAAGCCTCGACGGTTGAAAGGTACAACCGATGACCGCGCCGCTGTGGACACCGGGCACTCTCAAGCAGCCGGGCGACATCGTCCGGCCGACGAGCGCGGGCGCGATCGCGGCACCGGGCCTCGACAACCCGAACTTCGACGAAGCGGTCAGCAACGACGGGTGGTCGAGCTCGGGCGCGGGCTCGTGGCTGATCGACAATAGCGCGCCGGTCTTCAACGGCACGAACTCCCTCAAGCTCGGCTGGACGAGCAACCCGAACGCGCAAACGCTTCGGACGATCAACGATGCGCGCCTCGCAGTCACGCCGGGTCAAGTCGTCACCATGACGATCTACGCGATCTCGGATGTGACCGGCGACGTCGCGCGGCTCATGCCGATGATCCGATGGTTCTCGGCGGCGGCCGCGGAGCTTGACCCCACCAAGCTCGATCTCGATCCGACCAACGTCGCCGGCGAGGCGCGCATCAACTCGAGCGGCCTCACGAGTGCGGCCGCGAACGGCGTATGGGTGCAGCTCACCGTACAAGGCGTCGCGCCGGCGGGTGCGGCGACTGCGACCGCGGGCATCGACGCGACGTGGGGCGACTGTCACTGGACGGTGGATTTCGTCACGTTCGATTACGCGAGCCAGGTCGCGGCGAACAACAACCTTTACCGCGCCGTGCAGGCGGCCGCGGGCTTCACCGCGAACACCGAGCCCGACTGGCCGACCACGATCGGCCTCACCGTCGTCGACAACGAGGTCACGTGGGAGTGCGTGAGCGGCAACTCCGTCACGTGGCAGGCGCACCGGATCCTCGTGAGCGGCACGTTCGAGCCGACGTGGCCCACCGTTGCGCAGGGCACCGTCCCCGACAACACGATCACGTGGACGCTCAACCCTCGACAGGTCACGGATCCCAACGTACCGAACGACTCGAGCATCGTTCTGATCGCGGCGTCGAAGGTGTACATCGGCGACAACGACATCATCGACTACAGCGCCACGGCGAACCCGCTCGACTTCTCCACGCGCGACGACGCCGGGTATCTGCCTTTCGGCTTGCAGGAGTACGGCGCGAACCCCGTTGCAGCGATGGGCCTCTACCGCGGCAACCTCGCGGCCTTCAACTCGCAGGGCTGTCAAATCTGGCAAGTCGACGAGGATCCGACGCAAATCTCGCTGCTCGACGCCGTGCCGATCCCGTGCACGTATCCGAAGTCGCTCGCTCCCGTCGGCGACGACCTCGTCTTCCTGTCGGATCTCGGGATCCGCTCGCTCGGCGTCGCGGGCGCGCAAATCAACCTCGCGTCGGGCGGTTACGGTCGGCAGATCGATCCGCTCGTCACCGCGGCGATCCTCGAGGCGATCGACAACGGGTGGACGCCGCGCGGTCTCTACTGGCCGGCGCAGGGGCAGTACTGGCTCTTTTTCGGATCGCAAGCGTTCGTTCACACCGTCACCGGGCCGAAAGCCGAACAGCGCTCGTGGGCGCGCTACACGTTCCCGTGGGTCGTAGACGACTGGACAATTCTCGGCACGAGCCTGTGCCTGCGCGCCGGCGACCTCGTGGTCAAGATGGACACCGCCGCGTGGCTCGACGATCAACACGACGACACCGGCTCGCCGAATCTCGGCGAAGACATCGTGAGCGAGATCCAGTGGCCGGCGCTTGATCTCGGTAACTTCGGCAGCGACAAGCAGCTCGTTGCGTTCGACCTCTCGATCACGGGCGCCGCCGATGTGTCGTTCGGTTGGGATCAACGCGCGCTCGACTACGATCCCGCGTCGGGTCCGTGGACCGAGCCGTACACGGTGGACGGTGACACGCAACCCGGCACCGCGGTCCCGTTCGATGCGACCGCGCCCTCGTTCTCGATGCACTTGCAGTTTGCCAACGGGCCGACGCCGTGGAAGTGGTTCGCGTCGAATCTCTACCTCAAGGATCTCTCGCAATGAAAGCGGTCACACGGATCTACGGCGACATCGACCGCTACATGCGCGAGATCGGCGACGCGCAATCGCTCGAGATCCGCCGCGACCTCATCGTGCAGCTCGAGGAGCGTATGCGCGCCGACGTCGGGGCGCTCGACGCGGCCGCGTTCGTCACGCGACATCACTTCGCACCGGGCACGTACGCGCGCGAGATCGAGCTCCCCGCGGGCTCGTGCGTCGTCGGCAAGATCCACCGCGAGGCGCACGCGAACGTGATCTCACGCGGGCACGTGCTGGTCGCCACACCCGACGGCGTCGACTCGCTCTCCGCACCGCTCACGTTCATCAGCCACCCGGGCACCAAGCGACTCGTGATCGCCGTCGACGACGTCGTGTGGACGACGGTGCACGCGAACCCGACCAACACCCGCGACCTCGAGCAGCTCGAGCGCGAGCTCATGGCGCCGACCTTTGCGGCGCTCGAAGGAGTACAGCGATGACGTGGGTATCGGCAGGCGTGGCCGTCGGATCCGCCGTGATCGGCGCGAGCCAGGCGAAGAAGACGAAGAAGGCGCAAGACAAAGAAGCGCAAGCCAACTCCGAATTCGAGGCGTCGCGCGCGGCGAAGACCAACCTTGTGCAAGGCCAGGTCGACGCCGCGTACAACTCGCCGGCGCGGCAGCAGCAGTACGGAACCTTCGCCGGCGCGCTGCGCGATTTCTACGGGCAGGCGCTCGACAAGAAGAAGCTGCAAGCGACGCAACAGCTCAAGTTTGGGCTCGCCAAGCAAGGCCAGATCGGCGGCAGTCAGCAAGTCGATCGCGGCCGGCTGCTCGGCGAGGAAATGACGAACGCGGCGACCGGCAACGAGCGGCAAGTGCAAAGTGCGCTCGCGAACTTGAAGGGCAACGATGAGCAGTCGCGCATCGCGCTCCGCAATCAGGCGGGCGCGGGCTTGCAGCTCAACCAGGTCGCCTCGCGCGCCGCGGAGTCGGAGAAGCAGAACATCGGCACGGCCGACGTCAACGCTCGAGCGAAGGGCATCGGCGACGTATTCGAGAACACGCTCGGCACCTACAAAGCGATCCAAGACCGCAAGTTGCTCGCGGGCGGTTACAACGCCTCGCGTCAGAACTTGTGGGGCTCGATGGGTCCGTAACGGAGACGATCGATGGCAGGAGAAGGGTTCGATTGGCGCGGCCTCGTGGGCGGGGTGAGCTCGCTCATTCCGGTCTACCAGCAAAACCGCGCGGCGGCGC
>DASQOL010000126.1:0-8693 GCA_035644475.1 Gammaproteobacteria bacterium
TGAACTTCATGGCGGGCAACCTCACCTCCCAGGTTCGAGGGATCGCGAAGGTGGTGACCGCGGTGGCGAACGGCGACCTGAAGCAGAAGCTGACGGTGGAGGCGAAGGGCGAGATCGCGGCCCTCGCCGAGACCATCAACAACATGACCGACACGCTCGCGACGTTCGCCGACCAGGTGACCACGGTGGCGCGCGAGGTCGGCGTCGAAGGCAAGCTCGGCGGCCAGGCCAAGGTGCCGGGCGCGGCGGGCATCTGGAAGGGCCTCACCCAGAACGTCAACGAGCTCGCGGCCAATCTCACCACACAGGTCCGCGCGATCGCGGAAGTCGCCACGGCCGTGACGCAGGGCGACCTCACGCGGTCGATCACCGTCGACACGCAAGGCGAGGTGGCGGCGCTCAAGGACACGATCAACGAGATGATCCGCAACCTGAAGGACACCACGCAGAAGAACACCGAGCAGGACTGGCTCAAGACGAACTTGGCGAAGTTCAGCCGCATGCTCCAAGGCCAGCGCGACCTCATGACGGTCGGCCAGATGATCTTGTCCGAGCTCGCGCCCGTGGTCGGCGCGCACCAGGCCGAGTTCTACGTGCTCACCGGCGAGCGCGACTACAACCGCTTGCGGCTGCTCGCGAGCTTCGCGTCGGGCGGCAGGCGCTCGCACGGCAAGGAGGTCGACTTGGGCGAAGGCCTCGTCGGCCAATGCGCGATCGAGAAGCGCAAGATCTTGCTCAACGACATCGGCGGCCCGTCGTTCCGAATCGCGACCGGTCTCACCGAGGCGTCGGCGCTGTCGGTGCTCGTGATGCCGGTGGTGTTCGAAGGCGAGCTCCGCGGCGTGATGGAGCTCGCGTCGCTCGAGGAGTTCAACCCGTCGCATCAGGGGTTCCTCGACCAGCTCATGGAGTCGATCGGCATCGTGATCAACACGATCGAGGCGAACAGCCGAACGGAAAATCTGCTCTCCCAGTCGCAATCCCTCGCCGAGGAGCTCCAGCAGACCAACCAAGAGCTCGAGGAGAAGGCGCGCCAGCTCGCGCACCAGAACCAGGAAGTCGAGCGCAAGAACCAGGAGGTCGAGCAGGCGCGCCAGGCGCTCGAGGAGAAGGCGAAGCAGCTCGCGCTCACGTCGAAGTACAAGTCCGAGTTCCTCGCGAACATGTCGCACGAGCTCCGCACTCCGCTCAACAGTCTGCTGCTACTGTCGGACCAGCTCACGAAGAACGCCGACGGCAACTTGAGCGGGCGGCAGGTCGAGTCCGCGAAGACGATTCACGCGTCGGGCAACGACTTGCTCGCGCTGATCAACGACATCCTCGACCTCTCGAAGATCGAGTCGGGCACCGTGATCGTCGACGTCAGCGATCTGCGCTTGCTCGACCTGCAGCGCTACGTGGAGCGCACCTTCCGGCACGTCGCCGAGTCCAAGCACGTGGGCTTCGAGGTGCATCTCGATCCGGAGCTGCCGAAGTCGATATCGACCGACATCAAGCGCATGCAGCAGATCATCAAGAACCTGCTGTCGAACGCGTTCAAGTTCACGCACGAGGGCGCGGTGTCCCTCTCGATCGCGCCGGTGCCCCCGGGCTTCGCGCCCGAGAGCGACGATCTCGCGCAGGCCGGCGAGGTCGTGGCGTTCCACGTCAAGGACACGGGCATCGGCATCTCGACCGACAAGCAGCAGATCATCTTCGAGGCGTTCCAGCAGGCCGACGGCTCCACGTCGCGCAAGTACGGCGGCACCGGCCTAGGTCTGGCGATCAGCCGCGAGCTGTCGAAGCTGCTCGGCGGCGAGATCCGGCTCGTGAGCTCGCCGGGCGAGGGCAGCACGTTCTCTCTGTATCTGCCGATGGGCCTCCCGCAGCGCGCCGTGCGTGTACCGCGGCTCACGGTGGTGCGGTCGGCGCCGGTGGCGAAATCGGTTCCGCGGCTGCCCGACGTCGAGCCGCTGTACGCCGAGGAAGTGGTGTTGCCCACCGTCAACGAGGCGGGCGACGACCGCGCGACGATCGAGCCGGGCGACCAATCGATGCTGATCGTCGAGAACGACTTGGCCTTCGCGAAGATGCTGCTCGAGGTGGCGCGCGCGCACGGCATGAAGGGTCTCGTCAGCAGTAGCGCGGCGGCCGCGATCTCGATGGTCAAGGAGTATCAGCCGTCGCTGCTCTCGCTCGACATCTTCCTGCCGGACATGCCGGGTTGGCGGATCCTCGACCGGCTCAAGGCCGACCTGTCGACGCGGCACATCCCGATTTGCGTCGTGTCCACCGACGACTCCCGCGACCGCGCGCTCAACGCGGGTGCGATCGGCTTCATCACGAAGCCGGTGGCCTCGCGCGAGGTGATCTCGGACGCGGTGGCGCAGCTCAAGGACTATGTCTCGCGGCCGCGTCGCGCGCTCGCCGTGTTGATGGCGCCGGGCAAGGAACGCGACGGCGTGCTCGCGCGCCTATCGCAGGAGGACGTGGACGTGATCGCGACGGCGGACGACGTGGAAATCTGCGACCTGCTGCGCACGAGCACCATCGACTGTCTCGTGGTCGAGCCGAGCGCCACCGATCTCCAGCCGGGCGACCTGATCGAGATCCTCGAGCGGCGGGCGGTGAGCAGGCAGCTGCCGATCGTGCTGTTCGGCGAGAACGGCGACGGTCCGCTCGCGCGCTGGCAGCGCAGCGACGGGGTGTTCGCGTTGCGCGAGGCGCGGTCGCTCGAGCGCCTCATGGACTTCATCTATCTGTTTCTGCACCGCGGCCTGACGGAGCTGTCCGACGACGAACGCCGCACGATCGAAGAGCTGCATCGCGGCAGCCGCGTGCTCGAGGGCAAGAAGGCGCTGATCGTGGACGACGACATGCGCAACATCTTTGCGCTGTCGACCGTGCTGCACGATCAAGGCATGCAGATGGTGTCGGCCAACAACGGCCGCGAGGCGATTCGCCTCGTGAAGGAAGACAAGACCATCGACATCGTGCTCATGGACATCATGATGCCCGAGATGGACGGCATGACCACGATGCGCGAGGTGCGCAAGCTGCCGCTCGGCAAGGAGCTGCCGATCATCGCCGTGACCGCGAAGGCGATGAAGGGCGACCGCGAGAAGTGCATCGAGGCCGGCGCGTGGGACTACCTCTCGAAACCCGTCGACACCGTGCATCTGCTCGCCGTCCTCCGCGGCTGGCTCCACCGCTGACGGAAAATAGGGACATGTTTGATTTTCGCGTGCGATTCGCGGAGGAGCTCGGCCGGCGCGGGCGAAAATCCAACATGTCCCTATTTTCCGGGGGGCAGCGATGAACGACGACAAGGTCGACATCCTCATCGTCGACGATCTCCCCGAGAAGCTGCTCGCGTTCGAGGCGGTGCTCGAGGAGCTCGGGCAGAATCTCGTGCTCGTGCAGTCGGGCGCGGATGCGCTGCGCGAGCTCCTGCGGCGCGAGTTCGCCGTGGTGCTGCTCGACGTGAACATGCCGGACATCGACGGCATCGAGACCGCGGAGCTGATCCGCCAGCACAGCAAGACCGCGCACACGCCGATCATCTTCGTGACCGCCTACGCCGACGAGCTCCAGACCGCGCGCGGCTACGAGCTCGGCGCCGTCGACTACATCCTCTCGCCGATCGTGCCGCAGATCCTGCGCAGCAAGGTGCGCGTATTCGTGGATCTGTACCGCGCGCAGCGCCGCGCGCAGGCACTGGCGCGCGCCGAGGCCGACCGGGCCGCGGCAGAGGAGGCGACGCGCCGGTCGGAGCTCATCGCGCGGGCGAGCCGCGAGCTTGCGGCATCGCTCGACCTCGAGCAGGGCATGCGGAGCTTCGCCGCGATGCTCGTGCCTGCCTTCGCGGCGTGCGCGCTGCTGTCGGTGGACGAGCGCGACGGCGACGGCGTGCTGCTCCGCGGCGGCGCCGACGGTGTGCAGCGCCTCGACTCGATCGATCTGCCGCCACGGTTGCGGCGAGCGGTGAGCGAGGCGCGGGGCGAGGGCCGCCGCGCCGATCTGCGGCTGCTCAACGAGGCGGCGTCGCAGTGGCCCGCGGACCTTCCGTTCGTGCGCGTGCTGCCGCTCACCGTGGGCGACCGCACGGTCGGCGTCATCGTGCTCGGGTCGGACTCGTCGAGCTCCAGCGAGGAAATCACGCTCCTCGAGCTCGTGAGCCGCGCGGCGATGGCGTTCGACAACTCGCAGCTCTACAGCACGTTGAAACGCGAGATGGCGCGGAGCAAGGAAGCCGAGGAAAAGCTCCAGCAGGCCAACCGCCGCAAAGACGAGTTCCTCGCGATGCTGTCGCACGAGCTCCGTAACCCACTGGCGCCGATCCGCAGCGCCGCGGAGATCATGCGCAAGATCGCCCCCGACGATCCGCGGCTCACGTGGACTCGCGAGGTCGTGGAGCGGCAGGTCACGCACATGGCGCAGATCGTCGACGACCTGCTCGACGTGTCGCGCATCACCCAGGGCAAGGTCACGCTGCAGAAGCAGCCCGTGGAGCTCGCGAAGGTGCTATCCCACAGCATCGAGACCGCGCGCTCGCAGCTCGAGGCCAAGCAGCACAAGCTGTCGGTGAACATTCCGCCCGCGCCGATCTGGGTGCAGGGCGATTTCGCGCGATTGGCGCAGGTGTTCGGCAACCTGCTGCACAACGCGGCGAAGTACACGCCGGACAACGGCAGGCTCGAAATCAACGTCGCGGGCGAGCCGGGCAGGGTCGTCGTGAGCGTCCGCGACAACGGCATCGGCATCGACCCGGCGCTGCTGCCGCACGTCTTCGAGCCCTTCACGCAGGGCGTGCGCACGCTCGACCGCAGTCAAGGCGGGCTCGGCGTGGGGCTGGCGGTGGTCGAGCGCCTCGTCGCGCTGCACGACGGCCACGTGCAGGCGATGAGCGACGGCGCGGGCCGGGGCGCGGAATTCCGCGTGGTCTTGCCGTGCATCAGCGAGGTGAGGCAGGGCGCTGCCCCGGCGAGCGTGGAGCAGGTGATCGCGCCGGCGCCGCGCAAGCGCGTGCTCGTGATCGACGACAACGACGACGCCGCGGAGGCGATCGCCGTGTTTCTGCGGCTCGAGGGCCACGACGTGCAGACGGCGAACGACGGCCCGCAGGCGCTCGCGCGCGCCGAGATCTTCGCGCCCGAGATCGCGGTGGTCGACATCGGGCTGCCCGGAATGGACGGCTACGAGCTCGCGCGCCGGTTCGCGACGCGGATTCCGTTATTGATCGCGCTCACCGGCTACGGCCAGAGCGAGGATCGGCAGCGGTCGAAAGCGGCGGGATTCCACTATCACTTCGTGAAGCCCGCGAACCCGCGCGAGATCACCGCCGTGATCCGCAAGCACGCGACCCAGGCCTCGACCGAGCACCGCCGCGCGGAATGAGCTAGCCGCCGGCGCGTAGTCGCTGGTGCCTGGCACCGCTGGTGTTCGACACCACAGGTGCCGGACACCAGTCCTAATGGACCTGCGCGCCTCCGGCTTGCGCCCGCCACGCGGCGACTTTCTGCGCGCTCAGCTCGTCGTGCGGCACGTAGATCACGAGCCGCAGCGTGGGGCTGCCCTCGGGCACGTATGACGAGTGCGTGAAGCTCACTCCGCCGAGATGTGGATAGTGCCCCACGCCCTCGGAGCGGCTCGTGACCTCGGGGCTGTTCCACAGCCGCCGGAACATCGGGCTGCGCGCCTGGAGCTCTGCGATGAGCTCGTCGAACGCGGCGTTGTCCGGCGTCTGGCTGTAGTCGACGCGGAACTTCGAGAGCACGCGGCGCGCCATCGCCTCGTACTGCACGAGGTCGCGCTGATAGATCTCGTCCTCGACCAGGAGTATCCGGAGCAGATTCCGCCGGTCGCGCGCCAGCGCGCCGTAATCGCGGAAGATCTTCGTAAGGTCGTTCCACGCGATCACGTCCCAGCGGGCGGTCATCATCACCGCGGGCACGCCGAGCGCGTCCAGCATGCGCCGGTGCGTGGCGCTCGCCTCGTCGATGCGCGTGGCTCTGATCGGCGCCGGCCGGTGCTGCACGAGCGTGAACAAGTACTCGCGCTCGTCGGCCGACATGCGCAGCGTCGCGCAAACGCGCTCGAGCACGTCGGCGGAGACTTGAATGTCGCGACCCTGCTCGAGCCACGTGTACCAAGTGACGCTGACGCCCGCGAGGGCGGCCACGTCCTCCCGCCTCAAGCCCGGCGTGCGCCGGCGGCTCGGATTCGGCAGACCGGCTTCCGCGGGCGACAGCCGGGCCCGGCACTTCTTCAGAAATGCGATCAGCGATGAGCGCTGCATTGCCAAGACGACGTCTCGCGGTAGGTGGGTCCAGGTGGCCTCGCCACTCTAGTGAAAAGCGCCGAGTCTGCCAAGGCAGCGCGGCCAATTGATTTGGACCGCGGTTCGGCGGTTAGCTTGCCGCTCGACTATTCTTGAGAAGGCCCCGGATAGAGGTACCCAAGATGAAATCTGTCGCTCGAATCACTTTCGGTATGCTCGCGCGCGTCGGCGTCGGCTGCACGCCGTCGGAGCGCGACCGCCAATGACCGCCGAAGAGGCGATTGCGTTCGTCGAACGGCACGGCGTAGTGCTGCAATCCGCGAAAGGCCCGGTGCCGCGGCTGACGGAGGCGATCCTCGGCGAGCCGGTCAACGGCAGCTGGTGGTCGCACGCTCGGGGCCACGAGATTTTTGCCGTGCTCGAAGCCGTGGCCGATTCGCCGAGCGTGCTCACGTGCCGCCTCGTCGGCGACAAAGTCACGCTCGTGCACCGGCGCCTCTGGCCTGCGCTGGTGCGCTCCGCGAAGCGGTTCCCGCCCGCACGGCTCACGAGTATTCGTCAGGAGCACACGCCGTCGGGCCGTCACGTCAACATCGAAACGCCGTTTCCGAAGTGGGTGCCCGAGGAGATCGCGGACCAGGCGAAGCAACTGAGCGAAGACGACGCTTGGCGCACGCTCGGCGCGTGGATGGACGCGTCTTAGCCGCGCGCGAGCGTCGTCAGTACCGACGCAGCCTCATGGGGAGGTCGTGACAGTCTTCCTTGCGGAAGCCGACCGCCACAAGGCGGGTCGGCCGGATTGCTATTGGTACTTTCGTCGTTCCCAGACTTCGCGTTGGTAAACGCCGCCGTCCGGCCTACGATACTTCGCGCTGTTTTCTTTGTTCTTCGCGATGATTTGCTGAGCGTCCAGCGAGACGTCGATCTCCGATTCCCAGTGCTCGCGCTTGAACGGGATGATTTGCGCGTAGGGCGTGCCGGCGGGAAGAATTCCACTAGCGCCCTTGAGAAGAAAGAACGGCATGGTGCCGGGCAAGTGCACCTTGTCGTTGTCGACGACCCCGCTCGTAGTCAAGAACGGCAGCTCGAATCGATTGAGCGGGTGAGTGTAGAGAGCGCTGTAGCCTTCCGGCAGCTCTACCGCCCAATCCGCCCACCATGCGAAGTGCTTCGTGTGATACCCCGCCGGGTGGAAGAATTGGGGCATCGGTTCTCGGTCTACCAGGAAGGCTCGATACTGGGCGTCCAGTACTCTTCCGTGAATGTTGCCCGCTGCGTCCTCTGCGAACTCGATATCGCACGGGGTCTTGTAGGTGTAGCCCGTGCCCATGACGTCGAGCACCGCGGGGCAAGCCTTCCACGTCGGCATCTTACCGCCGCCATCCGGCGCCTCCGCGGGTTTGCCCGTCACCCGATCCGGGACAAACCAATCCGCGTTGCGGTACCAATCGGGGAGCGTTTTGACTATCGGTCCCGGCCGAGAGGCGCTGTTCTCTTTCAGCCAAGGTCTGTTGGCTACGAATCTGATCTTTTTGGTGTCCACTGGTGGCGTCACTCTCTGCTTTATTCGTCGGGGCAGTGAATGGACGAGTAGCCGCTTTCGATGCTTTCTAGTTGGTGGCGTGTACCCCGCCGGTCCGAGCCGGATTGCAGCCATCAAGCGAGTGGCAGCGATGGGTCAATGCGGTTAGTCCGACGATACCTCGAATGACCAACGAAGGCGACGCTGTCGGCGCGGCAGCTTCGTCGAGGCGAGCCTTGCATCCGTCTTGGCCCGCGATATAGTACACCACTTGGTGTATTGATAAGGTCGTCGAAACATGCGCCAACGCGCAACCGATCGAGCGTCCAAGAATCGAACCTCTGAGACCAGGGAATCGCGGCTCGACGAGGTCTTTTTTGCGTTGAGCCATACGTCACGCAGACGATTGCTTGCGCGGCTCGGCGAGCTCGGCGATCAATCTGTCGCTCCGCTCGCGCGACCGCTGCACGAATCCCCCGCGCAGATCACCAAGCACTTGGCGATCCTCGAGCGCGCGGGTCTTATCACGCGCCGCATCGAGGGACGCGAGCATCGCGTGCATCTGGAACCGCGCGGTATGCGGTCCGCGCTCGATTGGGTGGGGAGGCATCGCGAGTTTTGGAGCGCGAGCGTCGATCGGCTCGAGCAATTTCTCGATTCCCCCGAGGAAGGCAAGTGACCACCGCGATGAACCCCGACCGGCAAGTGGTGCTCACGCGGCGGCTGCGCCATCCGCCTGAGCGGGTGTTCGCCGCGTGGACGCGAGCCGAGCGCGTCCAGGGTTGGCTCACGCCCGGGCCCGGAACCACGCTCGAAGCTCAAGTGGACTGCCGCGAGGGCGGCACGTTGAGCTTCGTGTTCCATGATCCGGATGGCACGGTGCATCGCGTCGGCGGGCACTACCTCGTCGTT
>DASQOL010000127.1:0-22167 GCA_035644475.1 Gammaproteobacteria bacterium
GTCGTAGACGGCTTTGCCCTCGTCGTTCAAGTCCGCGCGGGTGAGCGGCGGCAAGCGGGTCAGCGACACCGGATGGACGTCGGGCGGCAGAGCCGCGCTGCCCTGCTGAGCCGATGCCGCACCGGCGAGCGAGAAACCGCCAACAAGGGAAAGCAGGATCGTCGCGCGCATGAAGGTACCCCGCCGCTGTTTTTCGATGCGGGCATCTGAGCATAACGGTGCGCCGAGCGGAAGGTTCGCCGCTCTCCAAAACACCGAGCGCGAACGCCGCCGACTCAGAGCGTCGGCTTGAACACCATTGCCCAGACGGCCGACAGAAGGATCGCGACAAGAGCGGCGTTGAGAATCGCGACGCGCCGCTGCAGCGAGGCAACTCCGGCGTCCCGCGCGGGCGCCGTCTCGAGGCGCTCGATGAGCGCCGCGACCGAGCGGCGCACGACGCTCGCGCCGAGCGCAACCGACAGCACGATCGCGACCAGTCCCCAAACGATCCACGCCGCGAAGCCGATGCCCGATATCGCCATCGAACCGGCGCCCGCCAAGAGCGTGGTCACGGCGGCCGGAAGGAGCAGCATCATTCCGACGCGGCCGCTCTGGCGAGTGGTCACGGCCAGGATTCTCGGATCGATCGCGCGCGCCAGACGCATGTCGAGTGCGCTCGTGGCAATGAGGCCTCCGATCCAGATGCTGGCGGCCACCACGTGCAAGAACTTCAAGACGAAATAGATCGTGTTCATGGCAATCCTTCCGTATCCGGCCAATCCAAGAGCTCCTTCGAGCCGTTGCGCTAACGATAGATATCGAATCATTCGATGTCAAATCGTTTGAGATCGACGCGATGTTCCTCTATGCTGCCGCGCGTGCCCACACTTCCGGGTCGCCCCATTGGTTTGCGCGTGGCCGTCACCGCCAAGGCCGTCAGGCGCGCGTTCGACGAGGCGCTGGTCGAGGCCGGCGGCTCGCTGCCGACGTGGCTGGTGCTGGTGTCGGTCAAGGGGGCCGCCGCGGGCAATCAGCGCGAGCTCGCTGACGCCGCCGGGATCAAGGGCGCGACGTTGACGCACCACCTCAACGCGCTCGAGAAGGCTGGGCTCGTAACGCGTCGCCGCGACCCGGACAACCGCCGCGTTCACGTCGTCGAGCTCACCTCGAGCGGTGAAGCACTGTTCCAGAAGCTGCGGGGCGCCGCCGCTGCCTTCGACAAGCGCCTACGGACCGGCTTGACGGACGCCGAGGTCGCGGGCTTGGCGCGACTCTTGGACCGTCTCTCCGAGAACGCGGGCCTAGCCCGCTAGCGAACCGCGCTCGTGCCGCAGCGCGCCGGCGAACACGCCAGCAGCGGAGATCGAACCGTTTTGGACACACGCGAAGAATTCCGGCAGGGCCTCAAAGAGATCGTCGGTCCGTCCTTCGGCATCTCCGCGTGGGCGCTCGTCACCGGCGTCGCCATGATCAAGAGCGGCTTGAGCGTGCCGCTCGCCGTGCTCATGAGCCTCATCGTCTACGCCGGCAGCGCGCAGCTCGCGGCGCTGCCGCTGATCGCCGCGGGCGCGCCGCTGTGGGTGATCTGGGCGACGGCGTTCTGCATGAACCTGCGCTTCGTGATCTTCAGCGCGCATTGGCGCAAGTACTTCGGCCATCTGCCTCGCGCGCAGCGGCTCGCCCTCACTTTCTTCGCGGCCGATCTCAACTACGTGCTGTTCCTGAAGCGCTATCCGGAGCCGACGCCCGCACCCGGCCAGATCCCGTACTTCCTGGGCAGCGTCGCGTGGAGCTGGTTGAGCTGGGAGATTCCGTCGTTGCTCGGCATCGCGCTCGCGGATCGCGTCCCCACCGACTGGGGATTGGGCTTCGCGGGCGTGCTCGCGCTGCTCGGCCTCGCCTACTCGGCGCTCGTGGGGCGCAACAGCTGGATTGCGTCGGGCGTGGCCGCCGCGGCGGCCGTCGCGGCGTTTCACCTGCCGCTCAAGCTCAACGTCGTCGTCGCGATCGCAGTGGGCGTTACCGTCGGCATGGTGCTCGACCGGCACTGGCCCGACAACGCGGAGGCGCGGCGCTGATGTCGTCGACGCAAGCGCTCGTCTGCATCCTCGGCATGGCGGTGATTACGGTAATCACGCGCGGCTTCTTTCTATTGTCGGAGCGCGAGTGGCCGCTGCCGGCATGGCTTACGCGCGGTCTGCGCTACGCGCCGCTGGCGGCGCTCGCCGCGATCATCGCGCCCGAGGTGCTGCTCACGGACGGCGCGCTCGTCGACAGTTGGCTCGACCCGCGGCTGCTCGCGGTGGCTGCCGGCACGGCCTACTTCTGGTGGCAGCGCGGCATTCTCGGGACAATCGTGATCGGCACCGCGGTGATGCTCGCGGCGAAGCTCGGGCTCGGGTGGTAGTCGCGCAAAGACCCGTCCCTATTTTTCGGCTTTGCGCAGCGAGACGGCGTTGATGCAAAAGCGCAGGCCGCTCGGCTGCGGGCCGTCGGGGAACACGTGCCCCAGGTGGGCGTCGCACACGTTGCACGTGGTTTCGACTCGCTGCTGGCCGTAGCTGGTGTCGAGCTCGTAGGCTACGACGTCGGGTGTAAGCGGCGCGCTGAAGCTCGGCCAGCCGGTGCCGCTGTCGAACTTGTTCGTCGAGTCGAACAGCGGCGTGTCGCAGCAGATGCAGTTGTAACGGCCCGGCTCGAACAGCGAGCAGAGCTCCGAGCTGAACGGCCGCTCGGTGCCCTTGTGCCGCGCGACGTGGTACTGCTCATCCGTGAGCGTCGAGCGCCACTCCGCGTCGCTCTTCTCGACGCGGCGCGGCGGCGGCACGTTGCCGCGCTTTGCGAGCTCGACCACTTGGCCCCAACGCAGAACGCTCGGCGAATCGATCTTCGGTGTGCTCATCGCGGTCACGCCGTCCGCGCAGTGGCACGCCGCGGCAGCTTCCAGCCCGGCCGGGCGAAATGGCACGTGTACCCGCCGGGGTAGCGCAGCAAGTAGTCCTGGTGCTCGGGCTCGGCCTCCCAGAACGGACCGGCAGCCTTCACTTCCGTCACGACGCGACCGGGCCAGAGCCCCGAGGCGTCGACGTCGGCGATCGTGTCCTCGGCCGTGCGCCGCTGCTCGTCAGAGAGGTAATAGACGCCGGAGCGGTACGACATACCCACGTCGTTGCCTTGGGCGTTCTTGGTCGTCGGATCGTGGATCTGGAAGAAGAGCTCGAGCAGCTCGCGGTACGAGAGCTTGGCCGGGTCGAAGACCACCTCGATCGCCTCGGCGTGCGTGCCGTGGTTGCGGTAGGTGGCGTGGGGCACGTCGCCGCCGCTGTAGCCCACGCGGGTGCGCGTGACGCCCGGCAGCTTGCGGATCAGGTCCTGCATGCCCCAGAAGCAACCGCCCGCGAGAATCGCCGTTTCCGTCGTATGTGCCATTGGTGAAACTCCTTCTTGGAGGCAATCGAGGGAATCAATGTAGCGCGTTCGATATGACGACGCCCCGGGGCGAGTTCAACGACCGTCAGCGCAGCTGACTGTCCTTGCTGCCGCGCCGGTTGTAGCCGCTGAAGTGCTTGGCCTCTTGGTCGGCCTTCTCCTGGCAGGCGATGCACAGCTGTACCCCGGGTAGCGCCTCGCGGCGCGCTTCCGGAATCGGCGTGGCGCATTCTTGGCAATAGGTGGCGCTCGGACCTTGCGGCAGCCGGCTCTTGGCGCGGAGCACGCCGTCTTTGACGGTGTCGTCGATCTGTTCTTGTACCGCGCCTTCGCGCGCCCAACCGGTGGCCATGAAAGCGATTTTACTCGACGGCCGGAGCAATCGCCCGGTGGTACGATGCCCCGCGCCCGCGCCCGCGCCCGGCCTGGGCCGTCCGGCCGATCTCGAGGATCGCTGTTCTTGCTCACGCTGTACGCGACGCCCTAGCCGCGCTGCGTGGCAGCGCCGTCCGGTTCGGCCGCGATCTGCCGCAACGCCTGCTCGAACACGGCGTTCGGCTGACCGCCGGAGATCAGGTGCTTGCGGTTGACGATCACGGCCGGCACCGAGTGGATGCCTATCTCTTGCCAGAACCGCTCCGCCTCGCGCACGTTGTCCGCGTACTCGCCGCGCTCGAGCACGTCACGCGCGCGATCCACCGGGAGGCCCACGCGGCCGGCGAGCTCGAGCAGCACGTCGCGCGCTCCGGGGTTGCGGCCTTGGCCGTGATAGGCCTTGAGCAGCGCGTGCTTGAGCGCGCGCTGACTACCGGGAGCTCCTTCGGCGCCCGCGAAGAACAGCAACCGGTGCGCGTCGAACGTGTTCCAGATGTGCGTGCGCGGCCCGAACTCGAAGCCCTCGGCCGCGCCGCGCTCGACGATGCGCGCGCGGTTCGCCGCGAATTGCTCGCGGCTCATGCCGTACTTGGACGTGAGGTACTCGGTCGCGTCCTCGCCGTCCGGTTCCATCGTAGGGTTGAGCTCGAACGGCTGCACATGGAGCTCGACTTCGCGCACGTCGCCGCCGATTCGCTCCAGCGCGCGTTCGAGCGCGCTGAAGCCGATCGCGCACCACGGGCAGGCCACATCCGATACGAAGTCGATTCTCATCGTAAAAATAGGGACGGGTTACTTTTTCCCGGTAGGGGCGTGAAAAAATGGGGACATGCCGCTTTTTCGCAAGAGGGTTGTTTGCCGCGTCGGCAATCGACTGCCGGGGAAGAGGCAACGTGTCCCACTATCTTCTTTCGGCGAAAAAGTAACCTGTCCCTATTCTCGGCTTACTTCGCCTTCTTCTCGACCTGGGTCGCGAGCTCGATGAACACCTTCGCGTACTTGGCTGTGTCGAGCTGCGCCATCGCGAAGTGGCCGCCGCCCTTCAAGCCGCGGTCGGGCAGATACACGTAGCTCGCGTCGACGCCCGCCTGCTGCCACACCGACGTTTGGCACTTGAGCGCGGCCTCGTTCGCGAGCCCCTTCTCCGAGCCGACGTGAATGACCGGAATCTTCGCGAAGCTCACGAGCTTGCTCGGCTTGTCTCCCTGCATCGGACAGCCGCCGTGGTCGACGGGCGCGAAGCCCTGCGGCAGCGCCGGCTCGGTCTTCAAGCTCGCGATCAGCCCCGGCGAGTTGTTGAAGCCCGGCGCAACCGGATTGGCGCCTGCGGCCTCGAATGCGACGATGCCGACGACGTTCTTGGCGTTCAAATCGGGCACGCGGAACGTGCTGCCGCCGCCCGCCGAGTGCGCGAGCAGCACGGCCGGGCCGATCTCGTCGAGCAGCGCCGAGATGGTTTTGGCCGCGACCGCGTCGCCGCAGTATGGCGCGGTGGTCGAGCTCGCGGTCCAGCCGATCACGGCCTTGTTGGTGGGTGTGGGCTCGCCGCCCGCCCAAACCGTGGGATCCGACGTCGAGAGCCGAGAGATGATCGTGCTGTTGGCGGTGCCGACCTTGCCCGTGCCGCAGGCCGGGTTGCTCTGCGAGCGGCCGTGCCCCGGTCGGTCGACGACGTACACGTCCCAGCCGTCGGCGACGAAGTAGTCGGCCCAGCCGTCGCGCCCGTCGGGCGTTTGCATCCAGTCGGTGCCCTGGCCGCCGCCGCCGTGGATCATCACGATCGGATACTTATGCTTGCGAGTTGCCGGCAGCATGTACTGCACGAACATCGCGTTGCTCACGTTGACCGAGCCGTTGTCGCCGGGCTCGGTGGTGTAGCCCACGTACTTCTCGCCCAGGTCTCGCAGCGCAAGGCGCCCGGCCTCGCCGCCGGCGAGAGCCGGTAGCGCCACGACGACGGCCGCACCGGCCGCCGCACTCAAGACCAGATTCGAAATCTTGCTCATGAATGACTCCCCTTTTGGTTTTCCGGCCGAAGCGCGGTTTTAGGGGACAGATTCTATAGCAGAGGCCGGCTGCGCCCAGCCGGCCCCCCTACAATATTCGCCCCCTTCCCCCGTCTACACCCTTGGAATGAGCGGATCGCCTGGAGCGGATGCGGACGGAGTCGACGAGCCTCTCGCGGCGGTAGTGGAGCGTGAGCGGCCGCGGCTGCGCAGCTTCATTCGCCGCCAGGTCCGGAACGTCAGCGACGCGGAGGAGGTCCTCGAGGACGTGCTTTTCGCGCTCGTGCGGGCGAATCGGCTGCTCACGCCGATCGAGCACGTCACGGGCTGGCTGTTTCGCGTCGCGCGCAACCGGATCGCCGATCTGTTTCGCGCCCGCGCGCCCGAGATGCTCGAGCTCGACGATCTGCTGCCGTCGCCCGATGCCGGGCCGGAAGAGGAGTACGCGCACGCGGTGCTGCTCGAGGCGCTCGAGCAGGCGATCGCCGAGCTGCCGAAGGAGCAGCGCGACGTGTTCGTCGCGCACGAGCTCGAGGGACGCAGCTTCAAGGAGATGGCCGCGGCCACCGGCGTGACGATGAACACGCTGCTCGCGCGCAAACGTTATGCGGTGCTGCGGCTGCGGGAGCGGTTGACCGGCATTTACGAAGAGATGACCAAGTGAGGGACCCGACATGAGCTTCAAACGGTTTTGGAAATGGCGTTACATCATTCCGGCGGCTATCGTGCTGGCTCCCGCCGCCATCGCGCTGTTCGTCTTCGTCTGCGGCGGGGCCGTGATGCTGCTCTGGAACTGGCTGCTGCCGCCGCTGTTCGGCTTGCCGGAGGTCACGTTCTTGCAGGGCTTCGGTCTATTCGCCCTCGGCCGGCTGCTGTTCGGCGGGTTCGGCGGGGGCAGCGGCGGCGCGCGCCACGGAAGGATGACGCCGGAGCAGCGCGAGCGATTCCGCGAGCGCATGCGCGGGCGCGCCCGCGGCGCAGACGGCGACGCTCAAACATCTTGACGCGAGGCCACCCGATGAAGGCGATGATGCATTCCGAGTTCGGCCCGCCGGACATCCTGCGGCTCACCGATGTCGCGAAGCCGACCCCCGCCGCGGGCGAGATCCTCGTGAGGGTTCGCGCGGCGTCGTTGAATGCGGCCGACTGGCACATCCTGCGCGGCGAGCCGCGCGTGATGCGGCTCTTCGGCAAGCCGAACGGACGCATTCCGGGCCTCGACTTCGCGGGCGAGGTCGAGCAGGTGGGTGCGAGCGTGGCGGAGGTGCGCGCCGGCGACGAGGTGTTCGGCGCGGGCAAGCGCGGCGCGCTTGCGGAGTACGTGTGCGTGCCCGAGAGCGTGGTCGCGCGCAAACCCGCGGGCGTAACCTTCGAGCAGGCCGCGGCGCTTCCGGTCGCGGGCGTCACTGCGCTGGGAGCGCTCCGCGACCGCGGCCGGCTGCGCGCGGGTGAGCGCGTGCTCATCATCGGCGCCGCGGGCGGCGTCGGCACGCTCGCCGTGCAGATCGCGAAGGCGCTCGGCGCGCACGTGACGGGGGTCTGCAGCACGAGCAACTTGGGCCTAGTCCGCTCGCTCGGCGCGGACCACGCCGTCGACTACACCGCGGAGGACTGCACGCGCACCGACCGGCCGTACGACCTGATACTCCACGTCGCGGGTAACCGCTCGCTGCCGGACCTTCGGCGCGCGCTCACGCCGGACGGGACCCTGGTGTTCGTCGGCAGCGGCACCGGCCGCGAGAATGCGCCCAGTGTGCTCGGGATGCTGCGGCTCATATTCAGGAGCGCCGTGCTGTCACGGTTCACGCGGCAACGCGTTCTGATCCTCTTGGGAACGGTGCGCAAGAGCGACCTCACCTTTCTCGCGGAGCTCGCCGCGGCCGGCAAGCTCACGCCGGCGATCGATCGCACGTATCCGCTCGCGGAAGCCGCGGAAGCGTTTCGCTATCTCGAGACCGGGCACGTGCGCGGCAAGGTTATTGTTCTTCCGACGGCCGCGGGCTAGGCGACCTCTTTCCGCACGCTCTCCCGCGCGTCCGCCACGACGGCTCGCTGATACGGGGCCGGGTCCGGCGCCACCTGCGGCGTGTTGATGAACCGCTCGTTCGCCGCGACGTCGACGCCCTCGCGATAGAGGTCGCGCGCGATCGCCGTCACGAGCCGCGGGTGGTCGACCATGCTCGGCACGTCGCCCACGGGGATGCCGAAGCTCAACGCCGCGGCGAGATTGAAGCAGTGGACGTTGCGCAGGAACTCCGCGGCCGTGTCGCCGCGCGGCAGGAGCTCGAAGCCGGCGCCGAGATACGGGTGCAGAGCGCCGGCCGCGTTCTCGTCGCCTTGCGCG
The DNA here is from genome assembly GCA_035644475.1 of Gammaproteobacteria bacterium. Taxonomy (GTDB): domain Bacteria; phylum Pseudomonadota; class Gammaproteobacteria; order Steroidobacterales; family Rariloculaceae; genus FEN-1219. The sequence goes on from DASQOL010000127.1 coordinate 8,137, forward strand.
GGCTTGAAGCGGTCGCGCCACAGCGCGATCTGGTCGTGAATTCGCGCGAGCTCGGGCTGCGCCGCGAGATCGACCCGATAGCCCGTGCCCGCGATCAGGTAGTCGAACCGCATCGTCTTGCGGCCGGCCTTCGCCGTGACCTTGCCGTTGCCCGCCGCTGCGACGTTGGCGAGCGACGTGCTCTGATGGATGTGGAAGCCCTTGAACGCCACCGCGCGTTGAAGCGAGTCGAGCGGCACCGACGCCACGCGTCGCTCGGTGAGCAGGAAATTTCGCCAGCGCACCACGTCCGGCAGCTCGTAGGTGAGCTCGAGCACGTTCGAATAGCCGCGATCGACCGGCGGCGTCGGGGGCGACGCGGCCGTCGCCGGCGGCGGCGCCGTTGCGGCCGGCGCTTGATAGTCGACGTACGACCGCCGGTTGAACATGTGTACCTCGGCGGCGCCGGCCTCGAGCGCGACGCCCGCGGCGTCGAACGCGTTGGAGCCCGCGCCGACCACGCCGACGACTTTGCCGGCGAGCTTCTCGACCGGAATCTGGCCGGTCGAATGTGCCCACACCGCGGGCGGCAGCGAGCGCATGAAGTCCGGGATGCTGGGGCCGCCGGCGCCGGCGTAGCCGTTCGCGAGCACGAGCTTGCGCGTGGTCTCGACGCGCGGCGTGCCCTCGACGTCGAGATGCAGGCGCAGCACGTCGCCCTGCGGCTCGATCTCGACGAGCCGCGTGCGGTAGCGAACCTTCGTGTCGGTGGTTTGCTGGAACCACGCCAGGTAGTCGGCCCAGGCGAGGCGCGGAATGCGGTCCAGCGCGTCGAACGCTTGCGGCGTGTTCAAGGTCTCGTACCACGCGCGGAAGCTCAGCGCGACGTTGCCCGCCTCCGGCCCCGGCAGCAGGGTTTTCGGCGTGCGCAGCTGGTGCATGCGCGCGATGTTGCGCCAGATGCCGGCCTGCCCCGGCTCCGATTGGTCGATGACGTCGACCTTGCCCACGCCCTTGCGCTTCAGGCCGTACGCGATCGCGACGCCGCTCTGACCTCCGCCGACGATGACGACGTTGTGGTCGACGCCGGACCGCGGCTTCACCCAGTCGGCCGCGTCGCGGCCGGCCCAGCGTAGCGTGCGGCCCGTCTGCGCGGCGAGCTCGCGGTTGGCGTCCGCACTCTGCGGCGCCACGGCCGGCTCGCCGCGCGGAGCGGCGGTTTGCGAGAGCGTCGTCGTGGCGGTTAGTCCGCCGACGGTGAGCGCGGCGGCGCCGCGCAACAAGCTGCGGCGGTCGATGTGTCCGGCCGTGCCGCGATCCGCGGGCGGGCGTTGGTCGGATGGCGTCTTCTGACGGCGGTCGTCGGTCATGCGGTGGTTCCCCTGCGGTTCGCCGGCATCGGTCCGGCACGTAGCCGAGCATCATGCCTGCGGCACGCGCCCGCCTCCATTGAGCCTTGCCGTCGAATCGGTCGGCACCGCAATCTTGTTCGCGCTCGCGGGCGGGCCGACCCGCGCGCGACCGTTCTGCCCTGAGCGCATCACTCGCTCGCGTTGCAACGCAAGGCGGCGCCGTAGTACCAGAGCTCGCCCGGCAGCTCCTGGGCTTGCGTGACCGATATCCTGGAAGTGCTTCGCCGATCGCCCGTTGCCTCGGTGAGCGCGGGTTCTTCGGCGTCCTCGATCCGGTCCGGCGGCGCTGCGGCCGCCCGGACCTCCTCGGCCGCAGTCTCAGCCGGCGCGAGTAACTCGCTGCGGCGCTGAACGATCTCCTCCGGAGCGTCGGCGAGGCGCCTCGAGCGGCCTCGTACACCGAACAGCAGAGTGTCGCCGCCGAGCTCGCGAACGCGCACCCCCATGCGCTGCTGGGCGTCGGAGCTGCTGTCGGACAGCAGCGAGATCTCTCCCAGGTCTACGCAGCGCGCATACGGATCGTCCGCAGGCAGCTTCGGGGTCGCGGAGCACGCGCCGTGAAGCGCGGCCGGCAGGATTATCGCCACCCAGACGGCTCGCCGAAGCATTCCCGCTCGTCCTCCTACACTAGTAGGAGAATCTACGACACGCCCGTCGAATCGGCAAGCGCAACGAGCTCCGAGCGTTAGTGCCTCTCGGACCAGGCCCGCGCGACGACCGGCTCGATGATCTTGGTGAGCTCTTCGTACGCCGGCGGCTTGAAGTGCAAACCGTCCTCGAGATAGAGGTCGGTGAGCGGCTCGTCGCGCGCGTCGAATAGCACCGGGTTCACCTCGATGTAGTCGAGGTTCGGCGTGGCGTACGCGAAGGCTTTGATCTGCGCGTTGGCGTCGTCCACAACGTTCCAACGCGCGCGCTTGTCCGGCGAACGGTTGATCGAGACGAAGAACACGCGCGTGTCGGGCAAGCGCTCGGCCACGCGCGTCACGAATTGCTCGAACCGCGTCACGATCGCGTCGGCAGGCTCGGCCGCGTTGACGTCGTTGCTGCCGCAGTAGTAGACGATGATGTCCGGTTCGTAGGGCAAAACGATCTTGTCCATGTACGCGAGAACCTCCCAGGTTCTCGACCCGCCGAACGCGCGATTGAAGACGGGGAGCGGAGCCATCTGCTCCGTGAGCGTGGTCCAGCGGCGGAAGATGCTGCTGCCGACGAAGAGAATCGCGTGCTTCGGCGGCGGCGCCGTCTTGTCGCGGTCGAGGAAGGCGTCGATGTCGGCGGCGAAGCCGACGACGTGGCTCGGCGAGCTCGCCGCGACACTCTGCGCCGCGCCGATGTTCGGCGCCAACGCTAGGATCGAGGAGACGAGTGCAACGGAGAGTCGCGTGCAGTACGCGCGCATCGCAGTACCTCGAGTAAGCGATCGGATCGACCCTATGCTAGTCGTTCCAGGCGCGGGCGCCAGTCGGAACCGATACTTAGTCGAGCGGCGACGGGGTGTGGTAGATCCAGTTCGTGGCCACGATCCTCGAACCGAGCCTGCGCGAGTCGTCGATTTCCTTCTGCCTCGCCTCGCCCGCCTCCTCCACCACGCGAAACTCCTTGCACGGACTACGCGAGGGAAACGGGATCGTGTAGCCGTAGTGCGCCTCGACGAACTCGCGAAACGCGGCGCCGATCGCGGTCGCCTCGAGGTGGTCCGCCACGAACAGCTCGCTCAGGTACAGGTTCCGCTGCGGATCGAGACCCCCGGCGCAGTAGAAGAACTGCGGCTGCTGCGCCGACGCTGACGCGGCCAGCAAAACAAGCATGCTCGCGAGCGCGCGAACCATAGGTGCTCCTCGACTCGCCGATCGGCGGCGTCGACCTCACCGTAAGGTGCGCCGCAAATCCGCGGCATCGACTTTTGGTCCAATGGCCCCCAATGGCTGGAGCGCTTCAGTCGGGCACGTACGCGATCTGCATGCTGCGGTAGGCGCCGTCGAGGAATGCGCTCGGGTCGCCGAGCTCGGACTGGTACTTCGCGAGCGGGTTGCGCACGACCACGTCCTCCGCGCCGAGACCCATGTTCATGTAATCGACCATCGTCCGGAACAGCTCGTCGTAGATGTCGCGCAACCGGACGATGTCGCGGCCGGTAATCAGACGGCCCTCCGCGGGCACGACGCGCGTGTCGGGCTTCACTAGGCTCGCGAGCCGCTCGAGCGCGCGCACGCGCCCACCGAACCACGCGCCGTTGCGCCAGTCGAGCAGCGGCCAGCGCTCGGCCGACACCACGCCGCCGGCGGCGAGCACGTTCAGGTCGCGGAAGTACACGAACAGGTCGCCGTCGGTATGCGCCGCGGGCAGCCAGCCGTAGTCGACCTTGCGGCCGGAGAAGTCGAGCGTGCCGTCGCCGCGCACCGTCTTGTTCGGCCGCGCGATCGCGGGCAACGGCGCGAGCGTGTCCTCGAACAGCGCCGAGCGCACCGGGTGGCTCAGGAAGATCTTGGTCTTCTCGTGCGCGAGGATCGTGCCCCCGGCGCGGCCCACGAGCTCGTTCACGCCGGTCTGGTCCGGGTGGCCGTGCGTGAGGATCAGCGTGCTGATCTTGTCGTTGCCGGTGGCGGCGTAGGCCGCTTTTAGCAGTGCGTCCGCGCTCGCCTTCGGGCCGCCGTCGACGAGCAGCGCGCCGTCCTTGCCGCGCAGCGCGAGCACGTTTGCGCCGCCGACTTCGAGCAGCGTGAGCTCGCCGAGCTTGGTTGCCTTGACGGCCGCGCCTTGCGCGCGCGCACCGAGCACGGGCAGCAGCGCGCCGCCGAGCGACAGCGCGCCTGCCTTCAGCAGGCGCCGGCGTTGGAGACGATGGCTAATCGGCAAGTTTCTTGTGCTGGTAGATCGGCTCATGCGCGACCGGCTCGCCGAGCGGCCAGATGTCCGGCCACATGCCCTGCGGCGGGCCGAGCACCGGCCAGACCGGATCCTTGGGCATCAACACGGTCGCACCGAGCTCGCGCAGCAGCGCGGCTTCGTCTTTGAAGATCGGGGTCTGCAGCGCCATGAACGGCATGAAGCCGCGCGACTGCGTGTAGTCGAGCGCCGTGAGGCCGTCCTGGTCCTTCAAGTTCATGTCGATCTTGTAGGACGCGAGCAGCTTGATCACTTCCTTGTAGCGCTTGCGCACCGCGTAGTGCAGGGCGCTGCCGCCGCGGACCTCTTCGATGTGGTTCACGAGCGCGACGACGTTCACGTCAGTGCCGGCGTCGTGAAACATCTTGATGAGCTCGATCGCGTCGTCCTCTCTGCCGCGGCCCGGGGCGGCGGCGCCGTTGCTCAATGCGATCGCCGCGCCGCCGCCGCCGGCGAGCACCGCGTGGATCGGCGTCTGCCGGTCGCCCGTGTACAGCGTTGCGTCCGCGCCGTGCTCGAGCAGTAGCTTCACCATCGGCTTGTCGAGGCTGTTCGCGGCGCGGATCAGCGCCGTGGAGCCGCGCCCGTTGGTGGAGCCGCGCACGTTCGCCGGGCGGAAGAACAGCTGCATGTTCGGGTCCGCGCCCTTGTCGAGCAGCAAGCGCACGACGTCCATGCCCTTGGTCGCGTTCGGCGGGTCGATCGACGCCCGGCCGCCGTCGGCGCGTGCCACGAAGCCCACGGCGTTGTAAAGGGCCGCCTCGCCGTAGATGTCCCACTGATTGACGTCGGCGCCGGCGTCGACGAGCTTCTTCGCGAGGTCCCAGTTCGCGTTCATGATCGCCACGTTGAGCGGCGAGACGCCGTCGGGATCCGGCAGGTCGATGTCGGCGCCGCCCTTCAGCAGTGCGTCCACGCACGCGATGCAATTCTCGCGCGCGGCGTAGAGCAGCGCAGTGAGGCCGCCGCTGTCGAGGCTCTTGGGCCGGCCCTCGGCGGTGACGTGGCGCTGATAGTCGCGATTGGTCGAGGCCAAGTTCGCGCCGGCGCCGCGCGCGAGCAGGAGCTCGATCATTTCGGGATGGCGGCGCGCGGCCGCCCACATGAGCGCTGTCTGGCCGCCGAAGCCTTCGCGCGCGTCGATCGTGGCGCCGTGGTCGAGCAAGAGCTTCGCGGCGTCCACGTTGCCGGTGCGCGCGACGGTGAGGAGCGCCGTCTGCCCGTCCTGGTTCGGCGAGTCCGCGTTCGCGCCGGCCTCGAGCAGAAGCTTCAAGATCGCGGTGTCCGCGACCTCGGCCGCGAGGCTCATCGGCGTGGCGCCATAGTTGTTGGGGAGCGAGACGTCCGCGCCGGCGCCGAGCAGCCGCTTTACCTCGGACGCGTCACCGTCGTAGACGGCCCACTGGAGCGGCGTGCTGCCGTCGGCATTGCGCCGGTTCACGTCCGCGGCGCTCGCGGACTTCGCGTCGGTGCTTTTCGGCGCGCCCTTGCCGACGCCGGCCACGAGTACGCTGCCCGCTACCACGAGCACCGAAGGTAGCACGAACAACCAGGACGTTCGGAAGATTGTCCGGCCGGTCATGATCGAACCTCACAAGGCATGGTCAGACCTCGGCAATCAGACTTCGGACAGCGGCCCGGTGGCGTCGGCGAACTTCTCCCATTCGTTGCCCGGGATGCCGGCCTTCTCGAGCATCGTGACGAGAATGTTCGCGTGCGGCGAGTCCTGCTTGTAGTGCAAGTGCTGGCCGCCCTTTACGCCGCCGCCGCGCCCGATCAGCGCCTGCGGCAACGGGTCGTTGTTGTGCGCGTCGCTGTTCGCCATGTTGCTGCCGAACAGGATCAGCGAGTGGTCGAGCAGCGTGCCGTCGCCGTCCGGCGTGCTCGCCAGGCGCTGTGCGAACTTCGAGAACACCTGCGTGTGCCAGTTCTGGATCAGACGCAGGTTGGCGATGCGCTCGGGGAATCCGCCCCAGTGCGACGTGGGATGGAACGCCTCGTGGACGCCCAAGTTCGGATACGTCCGCATGCTGGCCTCTTCCACCATCTTCATCGTGATCACGTTCGTGCGGTTGGTCTGCCACGCGAGCGCGAACATCTCGAACTGCACCTCGAGCAGCTCGCCGAAGTCGTCGGGCGCGCCGATCGGCGCGTCGGGTAGATCGGCGAAGGTGGCGTTGCTCGCTTTGAGCTTCTGCACGCGTTGCTCCACCTCGCGGACCGAGTCCAGGTAGGCGCTCACCTTGGTCCGGTCGCTGGCGTCGAGAGTGCGGTTCAAGCTCGCCGTCGAGTCGCGCACGTAGTCGAGCAGGCTCGTGGTGGTGCCCAAGTTCGAGTCGCGCTCGGCGCTCGTGCGGCCCTCGCCGTACATGGACAGGAACACCTTGCGCGGGTCGCCTTCCATCGGCAGCGGCTGCTTCGGCGTGCGGAACGAGATCATGCCGCCGGGCTCGCCGCAGATTTCCATCGACGGCATCGTGACGTCCTTCGTGAGATAGCGCGCCGCGATCTGGTCGACGCTGACGCCGACGCCGGTCTTTTCGTCGCGCTTGCGCGGGCTCACCGCGTTCAGCCAGGTCTCCTCGATGATGCCGTGCGGGCTCGAGCTCTCGCCGCCCTTGTTGCGCAAGCCGCTGACGACCGTGACGTAATCCTTGATCGGGTTGAGCGGCTCCAAGATGTACGGGAATTCGAAGTTGCGGCCCACCGCCTTCGGCTGCCACTGGTCTTGCAGCGCACCGTGCGGGAAGTAGATGAAGCCCAAGCGCGTGGCCGGCTTGGCGGCGGTTTGCGCCAGGGCCGTGCCGGCCGGGATCATGGCGTCGAGCAGCGGCAGGGCGATGGCGGCGCCGGCGCCCTTGAGTACCGTGCGTCGGGACAAATGCTTGCGCGTCAAGAACATGGCAACAATCCCCTTCGAATACGCCTACAGCTTACTACTGCAGCGACGCCTGCTTAAGGCCCTGCTTCTCGGGCTCCTGCGTGAAGCCCTCGACCTCGCGTTTGCGGAACTGGTCGCTCGAGACGACGCCGAGCACGATGGACTCGAACCGGTAGTCGTCCCCGGCGGCGTTGCGCACGATCGCACGGACCGTGGGCATGTCGCGGTAGTCGAGCTGGCGGCCCAGCGCGAACGTCAGCAAGTTTTCGGTGAACGCCTCGAGGAACTCGTTCGAGCGTCCCGTCAGCGCCGCGCGCAGCTCGGCGGGACCGTTGATCTTGGCGCCGTTCGGCAGCACGCCGCTCGTGTCGATCGGCGTATGCGTATCCGGGTCGTCCGCGCGGTATTGAGCGATCGCGCTGAAGTTCTCGAGCGCGAAGCCCAGCGGATCCATGATGCCGTGGCACGCGTAGCACGTGGGGTTCTCGCGGTGCTTCTCGAGGCGTGCGCGCAGCGTCCGCGCCGGCTCGCCGCGCTTGTTCTCTTCGAGCGTCGGTACTAGCTGCGGCGGCTCGGGCGGCGGCGCCCCCAGGATCCGTTCGAGCACCCAGGCGCCGCGCAGCACGGGCGACGTGCGGTTCGGATACGCCGTCAGCTCGAGGATCGCGCCCTTGCCGAGCAAGCCGTAGCGCTTGTCGTCGGGAAGCGTGACCTTGCGGAAGCGCGCGCCCTTCACGGTCTCGATGCCGTAGAGCATCGCGAGGCGCTCGTTCAGGAACGTGTAGTCCGCCGTGAGCAGCGCCATCACGCTCTGGTCGCTGCGCAGCACGCTGTCGATGAAGAGCCGGAGCTCTTCTTTATAGAGGCCGCGCGGATCGAGCAGGCCGCTCGCCTGCGGGAACTGGCCGCGGTCCGGGACGAGCGTGTCGAGCTTCGCCAGGCCGAGCCATTGGAACGCGAAGTCGTCGACGAGCGATTTGGCGCGGTCGTCGGCGAGCATGCGGTGGACTTCGACGGCGAGCGTTTTCGGCTTGCCGAGACGTTGGTCCTCGGCGGCCTGGAGCAGCTCGTCGTCGGGCAGGCTGCCCCAGAGGAAGAACGACAGGCGCGACGCGAGCTCGAGGTCGCTCAAGGGGGCGGTGCCGGCGACGGTGCCGCCGGACTCCGCGCGATAGAGGAACTGTGGGCTCGCGAGCACCGCGGCCAGCGCGTCGCGGACGCCGCGCTCGAAGCCGCCCTGCTCGTAGCCGGCCTGATAGAACGCCAGCAGCGGCTTCAGGTCGGCCTCGCTCACCGGGCGGCGGAACGCGCGCTCGGCGAGGTTCGTGACGATCCGCGTGGCGCACGCCGTCTCCGGGGCTTCCGGCGGGCGGCAGACAAAGATCTTCTGGCGGCTCGGCGAGTCGCCGACGCCGGTGACCTTCAACGGGCCCCGGATCTGGAGCGCGTGCGCGGCCTGGATGCGTTCCTGGCCGCCCTCGAGCGCGATCGTGCGCGTGCGCTCGTCGGTCTCGGCGAAGCTGCGGGCCACGAACGTGACGGCGAGCTTGTGCTGGCCGGCCGGCGCGTCGAACTTGATCTTGCGCAGCCGGTTGTTGATTTCCTCGACGGCAGGATCGAGCGTCTGGTCGATCGCCTTGTGGTCGCGCTCGCCGCCGATGTTCGTGCGGTAGAGCTCCTTGCCGTCGAGCAACACCACGACGGTGTTCTCGAACTCCATGCGGGGCACTTCGCGCGCGAGCGCCATGTCGCCGATCGTGAGCTCGTATTCGCCGTCGGCCGGGAAGTCGTGCTCCGCGATGAAGCCGCCCCGCGTGCCGAACGGCATCCCTTCGATGTGATGCTGCTGGCGGCCCGTACCGGGCGCGCCGGAGGGCGGCAGCGAGATCACCATGTCGGCCGGGTCGCCGTAGATCGTGGCGATCGGCGGTGCGTCCGCGTCGCCGAGCGCTTCTTGCGCGATCGAGCGGGCGGCGTTGATGTATTGGTTCACGAACGCCGGCGAGACCTGCAGAGCGTCGGCGTTGTTGTCGAAGTGGCCGGCGACGTTGTCCTGCGGCAGCAGCTCGGCCGCGTCCACGTCGAGCGCCAGCAGGTCGCGGATCGCGTGGGTGTATTCGCGGCGGTTCAGGCGGTGCAGCGACACGCGCCCCGGGGCGGCATTCGCTTCGGCTCTATCGTCGATCTCGTTCTCGAGCCAGGAGACGAGCTGGGTGACCGTTTGCGCGTCGGGCCGATCTCGGCCCGCCGGCGGCATCAGGCCGCTGCGGAGCTTGCGGACTGCGCGTTCCCAGGTCTCCGCGTCGGCGGCGATGCGGTCGGGCGACATCTTGTCGAAGGCGCGGTTGCCGGCCAGGTCGTCGCGGTTGTGGCAGTCGAAGCAGTACTTCTTGACGACCGCCCACTGCGTTTCCTTGTCGTGGGCGTGGGTGCGCATGACTACGCCGACGCCGACGCCGGCCGCGGCGACGGCGCCCAACAACGCTACCGGTATGACGACTTTGAGTGAGATGGCTGTACTCCTGAGTTCAACACTCGGCGACCGCCGGCTAAGGCGGCGAGGTCACTCCAGGAGACCGAAAACGCCGCATGGGCGATCTCCGATTGTCCGGTGACACGGTAGCCTTTGTCGAGGCTCGGAGCCTCAAGAAAAGTCCGGACACCCGTTACGTAAGCTCGACCCGACCCGCCGGCACGTGCCCCCCGGCCACCGGCGACGCACCCCTGCCGGTGGCTGCTCGCGCGCTATCCGGCCTCGTTCGCGATCCCGTAGATCAGGCTCACGCGTCCGTCGGAAAGCGGCTGACACTTCCGCAGCTCGAGCCCGCGGCGGCGGCCCGTCGTCCCGAAGAGCGCGAGGCCCTCGCCCGCGATCAGCGGATAGACGATCAGCCGGATCTCGTCCACGAGCCCGGCGTCGATCAGGCTCGCCGTCGTTCGGGCGCCGCCGAGGAGATAGATGTCCTTGCCGGGCTGCCGCTTGAGCGCGGCGATGTCTTCCACTCGCCGCACCAAGCGAGCGCTCGGCCACTTGGCCTCGGCGAGGGTGCTCGACAGGACGTAGTGCGGCGTGCGCCCGGCGAAGCGCGCCCACTCTAGCTCCGCCGGCGTCGGCGGCTTGCCTGTGATCCACACGGGCTTGTGGGGCTCGTCGCGGATCGACGTCCAGTAGTGCTCGTAGCCCGGGTACATGCCCCCGCCGAGCAGGCAGGCATCGATCTGCGGCATGAGGCCGTAGTCTTCCGACCACGCGTCCGCCCAGTCCGCCATGCCCTCGGGCCCCTCCGCCTTCGCGTCGACGGAGATCTTCATTCCGGCAATCAGTTTCCGCATTTCCGATTCTCCTGAGCTCTTCGCCGCCCGAAGACAGAGTAGGGCACGGCGGCGAGACCGGAGAGTGACAAGCGTGGCGCGATTCGCCCGCCCGGGCCCCATCCCGCGAGCGCGCGGTTCGTGAGAACATCCGCAACGTTTCAACCGGGGAGAAAGAGCATGCGCCCGTCATTCGTCGTCGCCGCCGTGCTGGCGGCGGTTTCGGTGTGGTCGAGCTCGCCGGCGCAGACTTCGCCGGTCGCGAGCTTTTGCAACCGGTCGGCGGCGCCGGGCGTGTCGGAGCAACAGCTCACGTCGGGCGGCCGGCCCCGCACCTACCGTCTATTCGTGCCGCCGAGCTATGACGGCCACACGCGTCTGCCGCTCGTGCTCGACCTACACGGCAGCGGCGGTAACTCCGCCGGTCAGGCGAGCAACAGCCGCTTCGAGGCGCTCGCCGCGCGCGAGGGCGTTCTAGTCGCCACGCTCCAAGCGGTCGACAGCCGCTGGAACGTGCCGGTCGCCGACGGCCGTCCCGACGACGTGGCGTACGTCTCGGACGTGATCGACCACGTCTCGACGCGCGCGTGCTCGGATCCGACGCGCGTCTACGCGACGGGCTTCTCCGGCGGCGCGCGCATGTCGTCGCTGCTCGGCTGCAAGTTGAGCGCGCGGATCGCCGCGATTGCGCCGATGTCCGGCCTACGTTGGCCGGGGCAGTGCGACGCGCGGCCCGTGCCCGTGCTCACCGTGCACGGCCTCGCCGACCCGCAGAACACCTACGACGGACACGCCGAGGGCCGCGGCGCCGAGTGGGTCGAGAGCGTGCCGGAGGCGCTCGCCGGCTGGGCGAAGCACGACGGCTGCAAGGCCGACGTCGTGCTCGAGGACCCGCCGGGCCCCTTGTCGACGATGCGCTACGAGGGCTGCGAGGCGGGGGCCGAGGTGCGTCTGATCCGCGTCGACGGGCTCGTGCACCGGTGGGCGCGCGAGGAGGTCGACGCGACCGCGGTGGCCTGGGAATTCTTCCGCCGCCACACGCTCTAGCGGGTGCGCTCAGCGCGCTGCTTCGTCGCGCTGTAGCGTCTCGGCGATTTTCGCGCGTACGACGTCGAAGAACGGATTGCTGCGTAGCCGCGAGAACGCACCGAGCGGGAGCACGAGCGCGCCGCTCTCGCCGCGCAGGGCGAGCGCGCCGAGATTGAAGCCCGGCGGCGGCGAGAGGCCGTACACGGGATCGTCGCTCGGAAACGGCAGCGAGACGTGGCCGAGCGAGAACACGCCACTCGGCCACTCGAGCGGCAGCTCCGTCTTGGCGACCTCGGAAGCGCCGGCTTCGCGCGTGTAGGTGGCGACCGTGCGGCTGGCCGGGCCGCTGTTCGCGACGAGCGTGAGGCGAAAGGGCAGGTTCGTCGCGTTGCGGATCGTCTCGAGGTCCTCGAGCGGCCCCCGCGCGATCAGTCCCCGCACCGCCTCCATTCGATTGACGTCGAACACGACGAGCTCGTGATCCGCCTTCGGCAGGCGCGCGAGCAAGCCGCGAACGATCTCATCTGCCCTGATCGTAGAGTCCACTATCGACTGGAACACGACGACGCGCGGCATGCCGGCGAGACGGCCGCGCTGCTGCGCCTCGTCGAGGGTGGCGCGGAGCTCTCGCGTGAGCTTGTAGATTTGGTTGGCGGCGTTGACCGGAAACGAGTTGTATTTGTATGGATCGTACTCGGGCAGCACGTCGATCCAGCGCGACTTCTCGAACCACGGGATGAACGACAGCCCCGAAACGACGTTCGTGAGCACGGCGAACCGCGAAATGCCGATTGCCGCGGATAGCACATAGACGCCTCGCGGCTTCGGTAGCGCCGGATCGTCGAGCGCGCGCACCGAATAGAGCGTCGCGAGCGCCGCGCCGGTCGAATAGCCGGCGATGTAGAACGGCTTGCCGGGTCCGCCGCGGGCGGCGGCGTGCTTCGCGGCCGCGACGGTCGCGGCGTACCAGTCCTGCCAGCGCACGTCGCGCAGCTCGGAGGGCAGCGTGCCATGACCCGGCAATCGCAGCGCGAGCACGTAGTAGCCGCGACTTTGGAACAGCTCCGCGACGCCGCGCATGCTGTAAGGGGAATCGGACAAGCCGTGCATGAGCAGCACGGCGCCGCGCGGCTCGCCCGCCGGCGCGAGCTCGAAGGAGCGGTTGTAAGGCGTGTCGAGCGCCAGCCGCGCTACCGTGCTGAGCGGGTTGTAGCGGCCGAGCGTGAGATCGTCGACGGCCGCAGGATCGGAGTACACGCGCTCGCGGAGCTCGGCGAACAGCTTGTCCTCTTGTCGTAAGTACGCGTCGAACGACTCGAACGCTTCCGGATGCGCGGCGCCGGCTTCTTCGCGCAACTCGATTCTGTGCCACGCGTGCAGGTCCCCGAGCCGGACCCGCGCCTGCACCGCGTAGACCAATACGATCGTCGCGAGCACGACCGCGGCCAGCGCTACGAGGTAGACGAAAGGCCTGATCAGCCAGCTGCGCGGGCCGCGCATCGTTCGAGTCGTCCGTCACTTGACCGGTGATGCGCGAGGATCGGGTCGAAACGCCGGTGCCTCCATTGGCTCATGGTCTTAGGCCGGGAAAGGGTTGGTGCATAGGTCGCGCGTACGCATTGCGGTGCGGCACCTAGGGTACTGCCTGTGCCAGGCTTCGGGGCGTGGCGTAGGATGGCGCCCCCTATGGGTAACTCACTGTTGCCGTATATCGCGCTGGCGGTTGCCGTCGTCGGTGTCTTCCACACCTCCTGGCGTGGCTGGACCGGGAAGACTATTCCGGAGAAGTGGCGCGAGTGGGGGTTGTGGCCCACCAAGACTCGAGACGCGACGGCCGACTCCATTCTGGCCCTCGCCATGAATCAGCGTCGGCGCAGGAAGATTCGTCTGTTCGACGCGCTGCTAATGCTGGCGAGCCTGGCGTTATTGGGGACTCTTTGGCTTCGTCCTCCGACTACCGAAACGCCACCAACCATCACCGCAGCGAACGTAGCGACATACGAAGATCTCGCCAAAGAGGTAGCCGATCTCAAGTGGCAGCTTCGCGACTCACCGGCGGGCGGCGACGACGCTTTGCGGCAGAGGAGCGCGGTCGCGCTCCCGGTCCCGGATAGTCCGGAACAAGCGGACGCGAGAAAGGCACTCTACGAGTATTTTGACAGGCCGTTTGTTGCCGCTGTCTCGCCTCTTCGAGAGTTTGCGACTTTGATTCGGGTTCCCCTCGGAAATCTGCCGCTCCCCTCGGAGGCGCGCGGGCCGAACGAGGCGCTTATCGGCGCGCTCTTCGAGTACTCCGTGGTTAGAACTGATTTCGATGCGACATGGGAAAGATTTTCTACCGCAATTGACACAAGCAAGCGGGAAAAATCGCCAGTTCCGTTCCCCGAAAGATCGTGTCCCACGGCGTGGTGTACGAGTCGTGAGTCCTGGTTCGGTTGGACTCGTGCTCAGTTGACCACGGCGGACAACCGAGTGGTCTGATTGTCGGTGAGCGTTTGCAGTCCTTCAAGCTGCATGTAACGCCGCTGC
>DASQOL010000128.1:0-38862 GCA_035644475.1 Gammaproteobacteria bacterium
GGCGGCACCGAAGTCCGCCTGTTCGGCATCGACGCTCCGGAAGGCCGGCAAATCTGCCGCCGCGACGGCGGCGACTGGCCTTGCGGCTCGGCCGCCGCGTCCAAGCTCGCACAGATCGTCGGCTCCGGAACCCTCTCCTGCACGGAAAAGGACACCGACACCTATGGCCGCGTCGTCGCGGTGTGCACGAGCGGTAACGTCGACGTGGCACGCGAGATGGTTTCCGCCGGGTTCGCGCTCGCCTATCGCCGCTATTCCAAAGACTACGTCGCCGCCGAAGACGCCGCACGCACGGCCCGGCGCGGGCTCTGGTCGAGCGAGTTCGCGAACCCGTGGGACTGGCGACGCGACGAAAACGCCCGCCCGGCGCAACGCTCAGGGAAGGAGCCTCCTGCGGGCGCGAACTGTCGCGGCAAGATCAAAGGCAACATCAGCTTTAACAGCGGGGACCGCATCTACCACGTGCCCGGGTCGCGGGACTACGACGCGACCATCATCGACGAGAGCAAAGGCGAGCGCTGGTTTTGCACCGAGGACGAAGCCATTCGCGCGGGATGGCGCGCGCCGCGCCTCCGCAACTAGCGCTTCTTCCGTTTCTTCGCCGCCGCCTTCGTCTTCTTCGTGCGTGGCGGGCTCGACTTGGTCGCGCGCCGCGCGGCCTTCTCCGCCGAGTTGTGCCAGGCGGCGCGCAGCGCTTCCAGAAACCGCCGGCGATCGAGGACGGCGAGATTCGCGGTGGTTGCGCCGTTCCTCCCCCACGCGTTGTCGATCGCGACGAACCCTGCACCGTCCGTCGCGACGAAGCGGCGCTGCTGTTCCGGCGTGAGCATGAGGTTCACGGTGTTCTTGTCGTGCCACACGGTCGCAAAGATTCCGCCCGGCGTGCGAAAGGCGTCGCTGCCGAAGTGATCCTTCACAGTCGCGTCCGGCATGGCGCCCGCCAACTCGCAAGCCTGCTTCGTCGTCAGCACGTTCGTTCCCTCACCGCTCGAGGATCGCTGCCACGCCCATGCCGCCTGCGGTGCAGACCGTGACGAGACCGCGGCCGCTGCCGCGCGCCGCGAGCAGCTTTGCTAGCGTGCCGACGAGCCGCGCGCCGGTCGCCGCGAACGGATGGCCGATCGCGACGCTGCCGCCCCTGACGTTGAGCTTCGCGCGATCGATCGAGCCGAGCGCCGCGGGCTGCCGCAGCTAGGTGCGGCAGTAGTCGTCCGACTCCCACGCCTTCAGCGTGCACAGCACCTCGGCCGAGAAGGCCTCGTGGATCTCGTAGAAGTCGAAGTCCTGCAGCCCCAGGCTCGTGTGCTCGAGTAGGCGCGCAACGGCATACGTGTGCGCCATCAACAACCCTTCGCGCGGCCCCGCGAGCCCCGCGTGGTCGACGGCCGCCGTGCGCGCGTGGCTGAGATACGCAAGCACCGGCAACTTGCGCACGCGCACCCAGTCCTCGGATCCGAGCAGCACCGCGGCTGCACCGTCGGTGAGTGGGGTGCTGTTGCCGGCGGTGAGCGTGCCCTGCGGCCCACGGTCGTAGACCGTCGGCAGCTTCGCGAGCTTGTCGAGCGACGTATCGGGCCGCACGTTGTTGTCGCGCGCGAGGCTGAACGGTGCCACGACGAGATCGGCGAAGAATCCTTCGGCCCAGGCTTTCGCGGCGGCCATGTGCCCGTCGAGGGCGAGCCGATCCTGGTCGGCGCGCGAGATGCCCCACTCCTTCGCCATGAGCTCGCAGTGCTCGCCCATCGACAAGCCCGTCAACGGCTCGACGACGCGCGGCAACGCGGGCTTCAGATGCTTCGGGCGCAGCTTCGCGAGCGCGGCGACTCTCGCGCCCAGCGATTTCGCGCGCTGCGCGCCGATCAGAATTCGTTGGAGGTCACCGCTGAATTCGAGCGGCACGTCACTCATCGTGTCGACGCCCGCCGCGATGCCGCTCTCGATCTCGCCGGCGCCGATTCGACACGCGAGCTCCGCGACCGCCGTGAGGCTCGTGCCGCAGGCGCGTTGCAGGTCGTGCGCGGGCGTATGCGGATCGAGCCCGCTCGCGAGCGTAGCGTCGCGCGCGAGATTCCAATCGCGCGCGTGCTTGATCGTCGCACCGGCGGCGACCTCGCCCAGGGTTTCGCCCGCGAGCGAGCAGCGTTCGACGAGCGCGCGCAGCATCGCCGACAGCATCGTCAAGTTGTCGAGCTCGGCGTAGGCGGTGTGGCTGCGCGCGAACGGCAGCCGCAGGGCGCCCGCGATCACGACTCGTCGCTGCATTGCGCGAAGAACCTCGGCGTCGAGGAAACCGCCGCAATATACAACAGCACCCGAACTACGGTAGCTTACGGCCGGCGCTCGTTAGAGGGGGAACACGCTCGCCATGGCCACGAACAACGAGGCGATCAAGGAAGGCAGGCGTTTGCCGCCGGGCGTGGCGTGGCTCGGTTGGGCCGCGGTGGTCGTGCTCGCGACCCTAGGGATCGCGGCGATCGGCAGCCACCGCGGGGAGAGCATCGACGCGCTCTGGTTCATCGTCGCCGCCGTGTGCATCTACGCGCTCGGCTATCGCTTCTACAGCGCGTTCGTCGCGGCCAAGGTGCTCACGCTCGACCCGACGCGCGCGACGCCCGCGGAGCGGTTCAACGACGGCCGCGACTTCATGCCGACCAACCGCTGGATCGTGTTCGGCCACCACTTCGCCGCAATCGCCGGCCCCGGCCCGCTCATCGGCCCCACGCTCGCGGCCCAGTTCGGCTATCTGCCGGGCACGCTTTGGATCCTGATCGGCGCCGTGCTCGGCGGCTGCGTTCAGGACTTCGTCGCGCTGTTCTGCTCGATTCGCCGCGACGGCCGCTCGCTCGGCCAAATGGCGCGCGACGAGCTCGGCCCCGTCGGCGGCGTGGTTGCTCTGATCGGCGTGATGGCGATCATGATCATCTTGATCGCGGTGCTCGGCCTCGTCGTCGTGAACGCGATGCGCGGCAGCCCTTGGGCCACGTCGACCGTCGCCGCGACGATTCCGATCGCGATCCTCGTCGGCCTCTACATGCGCGGGCTTCGGCCCGGCCGAGTGCTCGAGGCCACCGCGATCGGCGTCGCCCTGCTGCTGCTCGCAGTGTTCGGCGGCCGCTGGATCGACGCGAGCCCGACGCTGCGCGTGTGGTTCGACTACGACGGTCCGACGCTCGCGATCATGATCATTCTCTACGGCTTCGCGGCGGCTGTGCTGCCGGTGTGGCTCTTGCTCGCGCCGCGCGACTACCTTTCCACGTTCATGAAGATCGGCACGATCGTCGCGCTCGCCGTCGCGATCGTGATCCTGAACCCGGCCGTGAAGATGCCGGCGCTCACGCAGTTCGTCGACGGCACGGGCCCCATCTTCGGCGGCAAGGTGTTCCCGTTCGTGTTCATCACGATCGCCTGCGGCGCGATCTCTGGATTCCATTCGCTGATCGCGTCCGGCACCACGCCGAAGCTGCTCGCCAGCGAGCGTGACGCGCGGTTCATCGGCTACGGCGCAATGATCATGGAGTCGTTCGTTGCGATCATGGCGATGGTCGCCGCGTGCGTGCTGGATCCCGGCGTCTATTTCGCGATCAACAGCCCCGCGGGCCTCGTCGGCGCGCACGCCACGGACGCCGTCGCCACGATCTCGAGCTGGGGCTTTCCCGTGAGCACCGCGCAGATGAGCGAGCTCGCGCGCGAGATGGGCGAAGCCACGCTGTTCGCGCGCACCGGCGGCGCGCCGTCGCTCGCGGTGGGGATGGCGAGCATCTTCTCGAACGCATTCGGCGACACGCTGCTCGCAGTCTGGTACCACTTCGCGATCATGTTCGAGGCGCTGTTCATTCTCACCACGGTCGACGCCGGCACGCGGGTCGCGCGCTTCATGCTGCAAGACCTGCTCGGCATCGTCGCGCCGCCGCTCAAGCGCACGAGCTGGTATCCGAGCGTGCTGATTTGCAGCGCGCTCGTCGTCGCGGGCTGGGGTTACTTCCTCTACTTCGGCACGATCGATCCGCTCGGCGGCATCAACAGCCTCTGGCCGCTATTTGGCATCGCGAACCAGATGCTCGCCGCGATCGCGCTCTGCGTCGCGACGACGGTGATCGTGAAGTCGCGCAAGGCGGCCTACGCGTGGGTCACGGTGCTGCCGCTCACGTGGCTCGTGGTGGTGACGTCGGCGGCGGCGTGGCAGAAGCTCTTCAGCCCCGACTTGAGAATCGGGTTCCTGTCGCACGCGAACGATCTCGCGGCGCAGATCGCGAGCGGCAAGATCGCGGGCGCCGCCGCCGCGCAAGCCGAGCGTCTGATCTTCAACGACCGGCTCGATGCGGTGCTGACGTCCTTCTTTCTGCTGACCGTGTGGGTGCTCGTGATCGAGACCGTCCGCGTCTGCCATGCGGCGTTGTCGGGGCGCCGCTGCCCGCCGTCGACCGAGACGCCGCACATCCCGAGCCGCCTCGTGGAGGACTGGGTCCGTGACTGAGCTCGCTCGGGCATTCTGGCGCGCGCTGCGCACCGCGACCGGCGACGACGCGTACGAGCGTTACGTCGCGCATTGGCGCGACCAGCATCGCGACGACGTTGCCGCCCCGCTCGATCGCCGTGCGTTTTTCAGGGAAGAGCAGCGCCGCAAGTGGAACGGCGTTCGCCGCTGCTGCTGAGCCTACAGCGGGCTCGTGGCGGACGGCGTGTTCGGTTGCGCTAGGCGCTCGACGGGCGCCGCCCGCGGCGCGTCCGCCGGACCGTCCGGCGCCGGCGCACCATCGGCGGGCGTGCCCTCTGCCGCCGGCGCGTCGTTCACGCCGAGAACCCGAGCCGCGTCGCCCGCGTCCTGCACCTCGGCCTCCTCCGGCAAGCCGCGGATCTGGCGCTCGGTCTTGTCGTTGAGCACCACGAGGCTGATGCGCCGGTTCATCGCGTTCAGCGGATCGCTGCGATCGAGCGGCACCGACGAGCCGAGCCCGACGACGCGCACTACCTTGCTCTCGTCCATGCCGCCGGCCACCAGCTCGCGGCGCGACGCGTTCGCGCGATCCGCCGACAGCTCCCAGTTCGAATAACCGCGCTCGCCACCGGCGTATTGATTTGAATCGGTGTGACCCGCAAGCGAGATCGCTTTGTCCACGCCGTTAAGGAGCCCGCCGATCGCGTGCATGATCTCGACGGTGTAGTTCTTCAACGCGGCTCTGCCGGTGTCGAACATCGCGCGGTTCTGTTCGTCCACGACGGAAATCTGCAATCCCTCGGGCGTTAGCTCGAGCTTGATTTGGTTTTTGAACTGCGCGAGCTTCGGATCGCGGTCGATTGCTTCCTCGAAACGGCGCTTCAGGCCCTGGAGCTTGGCGAGCTCCTGCGCGGCGAGCTCGGCGCGCGCCGCTTGCAGGTTGATGGTCTGCCTCACGGCCGGCGCGTCGGCTCTTTGCACTTGACCCGCGCTGCGCGTCAGATCCTGGCCGCCGCCTTGGATGACGCTCGAGCTGTCGCCCGAGCCGGAGCCGCCGGCCATCGCAACTTTGAGCGGAGTCTTGAAGAACTCGGCGATGCCCTCGAGGTCCCCTTTGGTCGTGGATCCGAGCAGCCACATGAGCAGGAAGAACGCCATCATCGCCGTAACGAAGTCCGCGTAGGCGATCTTCCACGCGCCGCCGTGATGACCGCCACCCTTGACCTTCTTGATCCGCTTGATGACCAGCGTCTGGCCGTTGTCGCCTGGCATGAGCGGGGAGCCCGAGCGGGCTACTTTTTCGCCGTCGCCGGCTTGCCGCCGGCCTTGGCGGCGCCCTTGACGTGCGCCTCGAGCTCCGCGAACCCCGGCCGCTCGGTCGAGTAGAGCACCTTGCGGCCGAACTCGACGGCGACGGACGGCACCGCGTCGTTCAGGCTCGCGAGCATCGTGACCTTGATGCACTCGAGGGCCTTCGTGGCCTCGTGCAGCTTCTGCTCGACCACGCTCACGAGCGGCCCCACGAAGCCGTACGCGAGCAGGATGCCGAGGAACGTGCCGACCAGCGCATGCGCGATGAGAATGCCGAGCTCCGACGGCGGCAAGCCGACTGACTCCATCGTGTGTACCACGCCCATTACCGCCGCCACGATGCCGAACGCGGGCAGACCGTCGGCGACCCGCTGCAGCGCGTGCGCCGGAACCTCGCCCTCCTGGTGATGCGTGTCGATCTCGCGGTCCATGAGCGCCTCGATCTCGAGCGCGTTCAGCTTGCCGCTCACCATGAGGCGCAAGTAATCGGTGATGAACTCGACGAGATGGTGATCCTTGAGCACCCTCGGGTACTTCGAGAACAGCGCGCTCTGCTTCGGGTTCTCGATGTCGCGCTCGATCGCGAGCAGCCCTTCCTTGCGGGTCTTGTCGAGGATCTCGTAGAGGAGCGCCATGAGCTCCATGTACAACGCCTTCGTGTACTTCGAGCCCCCGAGCAACGACGGCAGGGTTTTGAAAGTCGCTTTCAGCGTCTTCGCAGGATTACCGACGATAAACGCGCCCGCCGCGCCGCCGCCGATCATCAACAACTCGACCGGCTGCAGGAGCGCGGCCAAATGACCGCCCGCCAACGCGAACCCGCCAAATATTGCAGCGGCTACGATGACGTAGCCGACAAGAACCAGCATCCTGCTCTCCCAGCCAGCAAAAGGGACGCGTCCGAGGTCGCGTGCGCCCCTTAGCTGGTTTTCGGCCTAGCGTGCCGGTTCTTGAGGAACCGAACGGCGACCGCCGTCACAGCCTCCGCGACGCGTGTCGCGCGCAAACCCGCGCCCCCGAAGGCGTCGGGAGGCTCGAGGCACGCCGGCCATGCCGCCTCAGGGCGCTGCGGCGGCCTTTTTCGTCTTGATTTCGTACGAGAAGTGCATCTTGTCGGCGACCTGAATGGCGCCGAGCATCACGCTGAATGGCTGCAGCCCGAGCTCCGAGTGCGTGAGCTCGAACGCGCCGTGCGCTGTCACGCCGGCGTCGTCCACCGTGACCTCCGTCGGCACGGTGAGGTCGACGGACTTGCCGACGAGCTCGACCGTGATCTTGAAAGTCTGGCTGCCCGCCGCCCCGAAGGGGCCCGTGCCCCGGACGTGGATCGAGGGAAACTTCTCGGCCTGCAGGAGCTTGTCGCCGAGCATGTTCTTGCGAGTGCCGGCGACGTCGTCGGCGCTCGGCACACTCGCGAAATCCGGTCCGAGGCCCTGGCGGAGCTCGGGGTTGTCGACCACGAGCCCGTCGACGGGAATCGTGAGATCAAACCGCGATTTGGCGAGATCGGCCGTGTTTACTGTGACGGTACCGTCGGGCCGGCCCACGGAAATCACGTGGTTGTGCCCGAGCCGCTGGAGGCTACCTGCCTTGTAGGTCAGCCAGTGCAGCTCCGACGCCGCCGGATCGACCGCGTAGACACGCTCGGCGCCGCTCTGAGCGAACGCGAGGGAGACCAGGAGCAAGGCCGGAAGGACGACTAAGGGGCTAATCGGCTTCATGAAAATGTCCTCCTTGGCGATCCGGCGGCCGTACCAGCCCACCGGCGCACTTTAGCACGCGGGGGAGTGTGAGCCAGGTCGCCCCGGCGGTTCTTAAGAAGCGCCGCCGCCGGACGATAACGGTTGCGTACCTATTGCCGCCGCGCGGCTGCTTCGGCTCCGCGCGACGGCGGGAAACGAAAGGAATCTGCGTTGGATCTCGCAACTCTAACCGGCCTCGTCGGCGCCTGCCTGGTCGTCGCGCTCGCGATCTTCCTCGGCGGCTCGGTGAGCGCCTTCGTCGACGCGCCGGCCCTGATCCTCGTGGTCGGCGGCACGCTGCTCGTCACGCTCATGAAGTTCAGCTTCAAGCAGTTCACGAACGCAGCCAAGGTCGCGATCAAGGCGTTCATCTATCGCGTGCCCGAGCCGGAGGAGCTCATCGACAAATCCGTATTGCTCGCGCATCAGGCGCGCGCGAGCGGCCTACTCGCGCTCGAGGAAGCGGACGTGCCCGACGAGTTCTTCCGTAAGGCGCTGAACCTCGTCGTCGACGGCCACGATCCCGAAGTCGTGCGCTCGATCTTGACCAAGGATCTAGACCTCACGCTCAAGCGCCATCGCGAGGGCCAGGCGATCTTCAAGGCGATCGGCGACGCGGCGCCCGCGATGGGCATGATCGGCACGCTGATCGGTCTCGTGCAAATGCTCGGTTCGATGAACGATCCGAAGCAGGTGGCGCCGGCGATGGCCATCGCGCTACTCACCACGCTCTATGGCGCGATGATCGCCAACCTCATCGCGATCCCGATCGCCGACAAGCTAACGCTGCGCAGCACTGAGGAGCGGCTCTCAAAGTCGCTGATCATCGACGCGATCATGAGCATCCAGGACGGCCAACATCCGCGCGTGATGCAGGACCTCCTGAAGAACTATCTGCCGAAATCGCGGCGCGCCGAAGAGCAGCGGGCGGCCTGACGGAGCCGATCGATGTTCGACCCCAACGATGACGCTCCGCGCAGCAGCGCGCCGCCTCCCTGGATCATCACCTTCGCGGACCTCATGGTCCTCTTGATGTGCTTCTTCGTGCTGATGCTGTCGTTCTCCGAAATGGACGCCGCCAAGTTCAAGCTGCTCGCGGGCTCGATGAACGAGGCGTTCGGCGTGCAGACCAAGATCAACGTGAAGGATCCGCCGAAGGGCACGAGCCTCACCGCGCAGGAATTCAGCCCCGCGACGCCGGAGCCGACCGACACGAACGAGGTACGGCAAGCCACGGTCGACTCCGACTTGAACACGCTCGACTTGGGGCTAAAGCAGCGACTCGCCGAGCTCAAAGCGCAGGAGGAAGCCGCCGAGCAGCAGGCGCAGCGCCTGCGCGAGGTGTTTCGTCAAGAGATCGACGACGGCCGGCTGTTGATCCGGCACGACGGCACGGACGTCGTCATCCAGCTCATGGAGAAGGACTCGTTCGCATCGGGCAACGCCGACCTCGAGGCGGGCTCCGCGCCGACACTCGCCAAGATCGGCCAGCTCGTCGCAGCGATGCGGGGCGCGATCACCGTGTCCGGTCATACGGACAATGTGCCGATCCGCAACGGCCTATATCGGTCGAACTGGGAGCTCTCGGCGGCACGCGCGGCGACCGTCGGCCATCAGCTGCTCGACGTCGGCGTGGCGCCCGAGAGGCTCATGGTCACCGGCCACGCGGATACCCAGCCGCGCGCGCCTAACGACACACCGGCCAATCGCGCGCTCAATAGGCGCGTCGACATCACGTTCGTGAACGGCAAAGACCGGCACGGAGGCTGGGCGGACGCGCCGCCCGCAGCGGCGCCCGGCGAGCCGGCAGCCCCGGCGGCAACACCGGCGCCGCCAGTGCCGCCAGTGCCCTAGAAGCGGAACATCACGCCAAACGACGCGAACGGTTCGAGGCCGAAGTCCTGGAGCGCGTGCTCGAGATCGGCACGCTCGGCCGCGATGTCGGCTTGAAACGCCGGGTCGCCGAGCAGCGTGCCCGTGCCCACCAGCTGGACCTTCGGATCGCCTTGATCGACGAGTCCGAGGTCAAGCGTCATCCCGACGCGCTTGCTGCGCGACCAGTCCCAACCCAGCCCCACGAACGGCGCCGTGCCCTCGAAGCCCGCGACGGCGACGAGGGTGCCGACCTCGGCCGGCGTGTAGCTCGTGTCGCCGACGGTGACGTTCTGCGTGGGCCGGCTCACGGCTTCGAGCCGGTTGTCGTTGCTCACGAGAGCGCCGGCGCTCAATCGGAAAGGGCCCTTCGTCGGGTGGAAATCGACCCCGACCGACAATGAGTCCCAAATCACGTCGACGTCGTAGCGGATCCCCGCCTCGTCGAAGTCCGTCCCGAGGCTCGAGCCGTTGAGGCCGCCGCGGAAGCTCAACCGCTGGTTGAACTCGTAGGAGTATTCGAGGCCCAAGCCTAGCGCGCCGGCCTTCAAGCCGAACGCGTGGCCGTGGTCATCCGCCAATGCGTTGGCCGTGGGCAGCGCGAGCACCGCAACGAGGGCTAAACGACGAGTCATGGACGTCTCCGGGTCAATAGGACACCTGCGCGGCACACTAGCTGCCGAACGAAAAGACGGCCGACCGACTCCGTCACAGTCATCCGGCTGACTCCGTCACAACTCCGACGGAAACAGCCAGGAGCCGTACCGGCCGCGGCGCGACGCCGCCGGAACAGCGCGCGCGGGCGAGCACCGCCTGCGTTCCCGCGAGATCTCGTTCGGTTCACGCGAAGGGTGGAATTTATTCCGGCGCGACACCGTCATACGACCTGCGGCCCCTTTGGCTGCGGCCGGTTCGGTGTTAACGTCGGAACGGCTACGCAATGGTCGAACTAGGACGTAGAATTCGGCTCATGCCCCCGGTCTCCCGTAGATCCGTTGCTCACCGCTGGTCGGCGGCCGCGGTTGGCATGCTGCTCGTGGGCTGCTCGTCCTCGGTGATCGTAGAGTCCTCGTTCCCCTCCCCGCTCGTCGAAGCCCTGCCCGTGCGCATGGGTGTGATCTTCGACGAGGAACTATACAACTACATCTACACCGAGGAGATTCCCGACCAGTCCGTGTGGACGATCGCGCTCGGCGACGCGAACGTGGCGATGCTCCAGCCGTTGTTCTCGAAGATGTTCGCGGAGACGCGCAAAGTGGACGGCGTTCCGATCGAGGACAGCGGGCTCGACGGCGTGCTGCATCCCACCTTGTCCAAGTTCGAGTTCGACGTGCCCGCCGGCGAGCGCGACAAGTTCGTCGAGGTCTGGATGCAGTACCAGATCTCGCTGTTCGAACCGAGCGGCGAGAAAGTCGTCGACTGGCCCGTGAGCGGCTACGGCAAGTCCGAGCTCACTCACAGTCGCGAGGACGCGGTGCAAAGGGCGGCGATCGTCGCCATGCGCGAGGTCGGAGCCACGATCTCCACGAAGTTTGCCCAGCAACCGCAGGTCAGCTATTGGCTAGGGGAGAAACAACATGGAACGACGGCAGCCGTGGAATCAGGCGCCACCCGAAGCGGCCCCCAAGTCAGCAACTAGCGTGTCGCATAGCCATAGCGTGTCCGGAAAAACGGCCGGAATCTGGCTGGCCGCGGCCGTGGGGCTCCCGGTGCTTGCCGCCTGCGGCGTCACCTCCCGGATCGAGCCCTACAAGCAAACCGACGCCGTGATCGCCGCCGGCGAGAACGTCGTGATCCTGGCGCGCAAGCAGCACGCCAACCACGAAGCCGAGGAAGATTTCGTCCAGTGCATCAGTGACTCGCTGGCGCAGGGCAAGAACAAGATCGAGGTTCACGCCACGAAGGACTTCGAGGACAAGATGTACCCGTGGTTCGAGCCGTCGACGGCGCCGCTCAGCACCGACGATCTTACGGCTTTGCTGGAGCGCCCCGGCGTCCGCGACCAGGTCGCCGTCACCGGTGTGCGCTTCGTCGTCTGGCTCGACGGCTCGACCGATCGCGTGGCGAGCGGCGGCGGAATCACCTGCGCGGCCGGAGTCGGCGGCGCAGGGTGCATGGGACTCGCGTGGTGGGAAGACGACTCGCGGTACGACATCTCCGTTTGGGACATCAAGCACCTCGAGTCGGCGGGCACGATCAACGGCGACTTCAAGGGCCGCTCCGTAATGCCCGCGGTCATCATCCCGATTCCCTTCATCGCGCGGCCGCAGGCCCATGCCTGCAAGGACCTGAGCGAGCAACTCAAGCAGTTTCTGACGTCGCCGCAAGGCTACGGCGCGGGTCCCGACCCGAACCTGGGATAGGCGGCCGGAGCGATACTTAGGACAAGTGTCGAGCACGAACCCTCGGCGGCCGGACGGATCGGCGCTGCGCGCGGGTTTTGACAATTTCTGATTTCATGCGGGCGAGCCCCTGTTGGGGTCCGCCTGCCGGGCCACCGACGCACCGCGACCGGCCGCAGCCGACCGCGCGCGATCCGGCCCACGGCGCGTCCGGTGATTCGCTCTGGCGCGACACCGCCCGCATGCTTTAACGTATACGTAAGAACGAACGCTAAAGCGCTGAAATGTCGAACAATCCAGTCGAAGACGAGCGACTCGATAACGACCCGACGGACGAGCTCCCGATCCTGCTCGAGACGGCCGTCCTCGACCCTGAGGAGCATCGGGTCGCCGCGATCGTCAGCGTGCCGGGGGACGAGGAGACGGGACAGCACACCGTCCGCTTCGCGGCCCTGACGACGGCGGCCGACGATGCGGCGGTCGCCAACCTCGACGCGCTGCGCGCCAACCTCGAGCAACGCGACGCGAAGATCGCAATGCTCGAGAGCGACATCAGCCGTCTCTCGTCGCGCTGGCTCGACGTGGAACGGCACCTCACGGAGAAGGACACCTCGATCGCCGAGCTCGACGGTGTGGTCACCGGCTTGCGTGCCGCGGTTGCCGAGCGCTCCGCCGCCGAGCAGCGACTCACGACGGAAATCGCCGACCGCGACGGCCAGTTCAACAAGCTGCTCGACGAAATCGAGCGCCTGCGCCGCGAAACCGCGGCGTCGGAGACAGCGCTCGCCGAATCGCGCGGCGCGACGGAAGCCGCTCGAGCGGAGGTCGCCGCCCTGCACGCCGCCGCCGCGGCGCCCCCCGAGCCCAAGAGCGCGCCCGACGAGCTCGCGCGCCTGCGCGAAGAGCACGCCGCGTTGGCGCATTCGATCGGCAATCGTCGCGCGCTGTGGCAAGAGCTCGAGGCGCGCGCGGCCGCGTCGGTGCAACGTGTGACGGAGCTCGAGGCCGAGCTCGCCCAGCGCAGCGCGCGTCAGCGGGAGGCCGAGTCGGCGAGCCGCGCGGAATCGGCGCGGGCGACCCGGCTCCGCACCCAGCTCGTCGAGCGGAGCAGGCAAGTCGAAGCGCTCGAGCGCGACCTGCGCGCGCTGCGAGGCCCGGACACCCAGCGTACCGAGCCCTCCGCGGAGCTCCGCACCCAGCTGGCGGCGGCGCACGCTGCCGCGGCAGGCCTCGAGCGCGGCCTCGCCGTGGCGACCGAGCAGCTCGCTGC
Source organism: Gammaproteobacteria bacterium (assembly GCA_035644475.1). Lineage (GTDB taxonomy): Bacteria > Pseudomonadota > Gammaproteobacteria > Steroidobacterales > Rariloculaceae > FEN-1219. The sequence goes on from DASQOL010000128.1 coordinate 12,973, forward strand.
CGAAAGAGCCGGCCGCGCCCGCGACGCGCAACAGCACGCCGCCGCCTTGGCCGCCGCGAAAGCACCCCAGTCTGCCGGGCCGGCGGAGCCGCCGCGCCCGCAAATCGTCGGCGGGAGCGAAGTGTTGGCGCAGCTCGAGGCCGAGCTCGAGCATCATCGGGAGCAGCTCGCCGGGCAGCGCGCCAATCTGCATGACCAGGGTCAGCGGCTCGCGGTGGCGACGGCCGAGCTCGAGCAACTGCGCCGGCAGCTGGCCGAAGCGCGAACCCAGCTCGAGCAAAAACGCACCGATGCGGCACGCTTCGAACGAGCCCTGATCGACAAGGATCGAGCGCTCGAGGCCCGTGACGAGCGTATCGGGACGCTGCAATCCGAGCTCGAGGAAAGGCTCGGCGCGCTGCAGCGGCTCAATGCCATCGATCTGTCGCTGCAGGGGCTCGACACGAAGATGTCCGAGCGCCTCAAGCGAACGGACTCGCCGGCGGCGGCGGAAGGCACGCCGTCGCTCATATGCCTCACGAGCGAGCAGCCACGGCGGTACCCCATCATCAAGAAGACGATGACGATCGGCCGCAGCTCGCAATGCGACATCCAAATCCTCACTCACTTCGTTAGCCGCGAGCACGCGCGGCTCACGATCGGGCGCGAAGGCGTCGTGATCGAGGACTTGGGCAGCACCAACGGCGTGTTCGTCAATTCGGTGCGAGTCGAGCGCCACGAGCTGCGACACAGCGACCTCGTCACCGTCGGGGAAACGCAGTTCCGTTTCCTCGAAACGATGGCACACTAGCCGCATCGACCTGCACGCGAGTGAGCAATGACAGCACAGTGGCGGCGCGAGCTGACGATCGCCGCGGTGGCCTTCGCCGTCGGTTTCTTCGTGCTGCCGCTCGCGATCTATTGGCTGGGTCAACGGGTGCTCGGCGAATACGCGCCCGACGCGGGAATCCTCGACCTTGCCGATCAGATCTGGGGCGACTTTCTGCGCCTTGAGCCTGCAGCTTGGCTGCTCGTGTTCAGCCCCTATCTCGTCCTGCAGCTGTCGCGACTCGCGCGCCGCCTCGTGCGTGCACGCAACCCTGTGAGACCTGTCACAAATTCGACTTCTGCGCGCTAGCTCGGCGCGGGCTTCTGTTATCTTTTTCACCCCCTCCGCCGATGTTCGGAAGGGCGACTGCGCGACTCTTTCGGGATCATCGAGCGACGACGGGCTGCGAGCAATGCTGGGACTGCTAAAACGCTGGCTGGGATGGGATTCGGACTCGGGTCCCTTCGATTTCAGCGACCTCGAGCCGCCACCTGCGCAGGAACGGCCGCGAGGCGCCAAGGCGCCGGTGGCGGCGCCGGCGGCCCCGAAGAGAGCGACGCGGAAGCAGCCGAGCGCCTCGACCCAGCCGCGCCCCACCGCACCGCCGCCGGGCGCCGCCAAGGCTCCGGCCGCCGCCAAGGTGCCGGCGAGCGCCGCCAACCCGCCGCGCAGCGCCGCCAAGCCGCAGCCGGCCGCGGCCAAACCGCCGCCGACCGCAGCCAAGCCGCCTCCCGCCACAGCCAAGCCGCAGCCAAACGCGACCAAACCGCAGCCGAGCGCAGCCAAACCGCCACCGGCTGCCGCGAAGCCGCCGGCGAGGAGGGACCCGATCGACGCCCTGCATAACCCGTCGCTTACGCTCGACAAGCCCAGTGCGGACGGCTTCGATCCCTACAACACCGGCGCCTTCAACCGCAGCACCTCCTGGGAGCGCATCAGTCGGCACAAGCGCTGACCTCCGCGGCCGGGATCGATGCATGGGATCACGCCGGCCGATGGATCCATATCACCGCTCCGATCCCGAGCAGCAGCCCGGTAATCGCGGCGTAGCGCCAACGACGCCGTTGCATCTGTCCGTAGAAACTCAAGGCGGCGACCGTGGTCAAAGCGGCGAACGCGGCGAGGTTGATGAGGAGCACCGGCAACTCGCTCGCGAGCCGCGGATAGTCCTTCCTGAGCAGCGCAAATACTACGGCCACCCCACCCAGACCGAAGGTAATGGCGGCGGCGCTGCCGAGCACGAAACCGAGCAGCGCGACGGACGGACGCATCAGGGCGACTCCCCGACCCGCTCATGCCAGCTTCGTGATTCCCGGCTTCGTGATTCCCGGCTTCGTGATTCAATTGGAAATTCGTCGCGAATGGGCTTGATTCACCGGGCCAACGATCGGAAACTTAACAGACACGTGTTGAACGTCGCCACACGCACTCCAAGGAGGTAACGTGAGGGAGCTCTACGGCCGGCTGTGCACCGGCGCTATCGGTTTGTTCGCGGGAGTTGCGGCGTTTGCGACGGTCGAGCCGTTGACTCCGCTCAAGATGGAGGCCAAACACCCGGCCATCAGCAGCAGCGTTACCCGACTCATCGAGGACCTGCACTACTCCCAGCCACACCTCGACGACTCGCTGTCCTCAGCCATCCTCGATCGGTACCTCGACACGCTCGATGGCAACCGCATGTATTTCACGTCGAAGGATGTCGCGAGCTTCAATCGTCTGCGTTACCAACTCGACGACCGCGCCCGCACCGGCGAGCTCCAACCGGTCTTCGACATCTTCAATTTGTTTCGCCAGCGCGCCGGCGAGCGCGTCGACTACGCGATCAAGCTGCTCGAGACGGAGCCCGACTTCACGGCGGACGAATCCTACCGCTGGGATCGCACCGATCTGCCTTGGCCCGTCACGGACGCGGACGTCGACGAAGTCTGGCGCCAGACCGTCAAGAGCGACGCGGTTCGATTGATGCTCACCGGCAAGACCTGGGCGGAAGCCGCCGACACCTTGAAGGAGCGTTACGAGCGGTCCTACAAGCGCGTGACGCAGCTGACCTCCGACGACGTTTTCGAGACCTTCATGAACGCCGTCGCGCACAACATGGATCCGCATTCGAGCTACTTGTCGCCGCGCCAGAGCGAGGAGTACCGAATCCAGATGAGCCTGTCGTACGACGGCATCGGCGCGTCGCTGCAGCTCGAGGACGACTATGTCAAGGTGATCAACATCATCCCGGGCGGCCCGGCGCAAATCGACGGCCAGCTCAAGCAGGAAGATCGGATCACCGCCGTCGGCGAGGGCAAGAGCGGCGAGCTGGTCGACGTCATCGGCTGGCGGCTCGACGACGTCGTGGGCAAGATCCGCGGACCCGGCGGCACGGTTGTGCGCCTGAAAGTCCTGCCTGCGGGCGCGGCGCCCGGATCGCAGGAGAAGACGCTCGAGATCAAACGCGACAAGATCAAGCTCGAGGAGCAGGCTTCCAAGAAGAGCATGCTCGAGATCCCGTACAACGGCCAAACCTTCAAGATCGGCGTGATCACGGTGCCGAGCTTCTACCAGGATTTCGCCGCGCGTAGCCGCGGCGACGCCGACTACACGAGCACTTCGCGCGACGTCACGCGCCTGATCGAGGAGTTCAAGGCGCAGGGCGGCGTGGACGGCATCGTCATGGATCTACGCGAGAACGGCGGCGGGCACCTGTCCGAGGCCACCGAGCTCAGCGGTCTGTTCATCGACCGCGGCCCCATCGTCCAGCTGCGCGAGACGCGCGGGAACATCCAGCAACTCGACGACCCGAGCCCGTCGGCCATCTATGCCGGTCCGATGGCCGTGCTCGTGAATCGATTCAGTGCGAGCGCGTCCGAGATCTTCGCGGCCGCGATTCAGGACTACGACCGCGGCGTCATCATCGGCCAGCAGACGTTCGGCAAGGGGTCCGTCCAGAACCTCTTCCCGCTCGACAAGTTCATGCGCGGCGACGACAACGGTCAGCTCACGCTCACGATCGGCAAGTATTACCGTGTCACCGGCGAAAGCACGCAGCATCGCGGAGTGATCCCCGATATCGAGTTGCCGTCGATGGTCGATACAGCCACCGTCGGCGAGAGCACGCGCGACACCGCACTGCCCTGGGACAGGATCCAGCCCACTCGCTTCCGCGCCGACACCGTCGTCGCGTCCGAGCTCGACAAGCTGCGCACCGATCAGGCTTCGCGGGCGGCGAGCGACCCGGACTACCGCTACCTGCTCGACGACGTCGCCGCGTTCCGCGAGGTGAGCTCGCAGAAGACCGTTTCGCTCAATCTCGAGACGCGCAAGACCGAGAACAAGCGCATCGAGCAAGCTCGGCTGGACCGCGAGAACGCGCGCCGCATGGCGCTCGGCCTCGAGCCAGTGGCGTCCATCGACAAGCTCGACGACTCGCAACTCTCGGAGAAGATCCTATTGCAGCAGGCGGCGCGGGTCGTGGCCGAGATGGTTGCGATGGAACATCCGCGCTCGCGGCAGTTGACGAGCGACGCGGCGCGGCCGAAGGAAGCGGCCCCGCAGTAGCCTAGCCCCCCGGATGGACCGCTAGCGCATCACCGAGAGCAGATCCCAGAAATCGTCGGCGAGCACATTGACGCGCAGCGGCGCGTCGGTGGCGCGCCGCGCGAGCTCGAGCTCGCTCGCCTGTACGCCCGGGTGGCGGCCGGTCAGCTGCAGCGAGTCCACGGCCGGCACCGAATCCGTGTCGTTGCGGTACTTGATCTCGGTCAATAGCAGATCGGTGCGCTTCTTGACGTGATCCGCAATCGTCTTCTGCTGCTTCAGCTCTTCGATCTTCTCGCGAATCCATTCAACCATGCGGTCGCAATCGCGCCGCTCGCCGAATTTCATGTCGCCGACCGCGCGCTCCGTCGAGCTCTTCGCGAGCGAAGCGATGTCGTGCTCGGAGAAGTGCACGACCAGATGTTGCGCGAGCGCGATCACGGCCGTGTTGATGAGCCGGCGGCTCTCGAGCGACAACTCCTCCGGCTCCGGTAGCGGCTCGCTCTGAATCTTCTCGGTGAGCTCCTTGAGCTCCTCGAGCTTCTCCTCGAGCATGCGGCGGCCGTCTTCCAGGCCGGCGATTCGTCTCTTGAGATTGCGCGCCCGGAAGAGGCGCAGCAGCGCATTCATGCCGGCCAGTTGCTGCTCGAGCCGCGCCGCCTCGTCCACCACGAGCTTGCGCTTCTCGGCGAGCGCGCGCAGCTTCTCGCTCACCGCGTCGAGGCGTCGCTTGCGCTTGGCGATCGCCGCGTCCTGCACCAGCGCACGCTCGCGTTTTTCGCGTTGCACCTGCAGCTCCTTGCCGAACTGCTCGAGACGCTGGGCGCCCACGCGCCACAGGTGGCGCAGCTGGAAGTAGACCATCGCATTGGCCGCAGCCAGCGGATTCGTGAGCAGGCGCTCCAGGCCCTCGAACTGTTCCTGAGCCCTGACGATCGCGCCCTCTTGCTCCTTGAGCTTGTCGAGCAGCTCGAAGCGCTCCTGCTTCAGGGCCCGCAGCTCGCGTTTCACGCCCGCGCGGTTCCAATACAGCTTCAAGAGCTGCTCGGACGTCGGGGCCTCGTCCCGCTCTAGCAGGGCACCAAGCATGTCTCGATTCTGTCAAGCACGATCGCGGCAATATAGCCGCGGTGCCCGGAACAAACCGTGACTCAATGCAAATATCGCTGGAACGGCCGGGAGTTAGCCCAGGTCAGCCTTGCGGTTGAGCGCGTGCCCGACGTCGCTGAGGTAGTCGAGCCACTTGTTGAGCATCATGTTGATGCGCCAGCGCCGGTCGAGCTCGGTGCCGTTATGGCCCGCGAGCTCGCGCAACTTTTGATGGTGGTGGCGATCGCCCCCCGCCACCGCCTCGACGAGCCGCGCATCGTGGTAGATCCTCAAGACCAAGTCCGGATCGGGCGCCCACTTTCCCGGTTGCTCCTCGAACCAATACGTGAGCTGCAAGGTGGTCGTATACGGCTCGCGCCGCAGCAGCTGCGCATGCAGATCGCAGTCGTGCGGCGAGGAAGACCGCATCGAGGGGCCGGACCACTCGAAGTCGGTGGTGAGCTGCCGGAGCTTGATGTAGTTGCTCTCGTAGATCGTCATGAGGCCGGTGAAGCTGCCGGGCCGATAGACGCATTCCGGGACGATCAGGCTGTCGACGAGCGTTTCCGCGGAGTGTTGTGCCACCGAATCTTGTGAGACTGCCGCCATCGAACGATCGCCCTTCACCAGTCCGAGCGGCGCCTGCGGCGCAAGCTCGGTGCCACGAGCCCGATCACTACGCCCGCGAGGAGGACGCCGCCCCCCACGAGGAACCAATTCTGCTTGTCGCGGCTGCGCAGCGTTTCGTTCTCGAGGGTCAGCTTCCGCACCTCGTCCTCGCGCTGCGCGAGACGTTGACGCATGCTCTGATTCTGATCGCGGATCTCGACCACGTTGGCCGCGGCGGTGCGAATCTCCTCGAGCTCCTTGCTCACCGCGCCGTGCGTCGTCCGTGTTTGGTCCAGATCGGTGCGCGTGGTGGCGAGCTCCGCGGACAGATCGGTTACTTTACGCTCGAGATCGCCGACTTTGGCTTGCGCCGACGTAAGACTGCGCTCGGCCACGGCAAGGCGCTCGCGAGCGATCGGCTCTGTCGTCAGGAACCGCGTGAGGATCCAACCCTCGACGCCCCGGTCCGCCGCCAGACGGACTCGCGAATAGCCGGCGCCGGCGTCTTGCTCGAGCACTTCGAGCGCCGTGCCGGCCTCGAGATTGCGCAGTATCAAGTACTCCGTGCTCGGACCGCGACGGAGCTCGACGCCGAGCTTGTCGGAAACGTACCGCGTCTGCGCGTGAGCTGCGAGCGCCAGCAGTCCCAACAGGAGCACCAAGCCTCGAGCCGTCATTCCCTTTCCCGGCGCATGCATATCGAGCCCGAGACTAGCCTATCTGTTCTGTATTGAAAACCCGCGCCGACCTGTTTTGCCGACTGGCGCTCATTCGCGTGCCGACCGCCTAGCGCTTGAACAGGTGCCCTCGATAGAACCTGAGCTCGCGGATCGAGTCGTGGATATCGGCGAGCGCAAGGTGCACCGATTGCTTCTCGAATCGCCCGCCCACTTCCGGCATCCAGAGCTTCACGAGTATCTTGAGCGTTGACACGTCGAGATTGCGATAGTGGAAGAAGGCCGCGAGGTCGGGCATGTGCTTGATCAGGAAACGGCGGTCCTGGCAGATGCTGTTGCCGCAGATCGGCGAAGCGCCCGAATCGACGTATTGCCGTAGGAAGCCGAGCGTCGCCCGCTCGGCTTCCGCCTCGTCGACGGTGCTCGCACGGACGCGCTCCGTGAGACCCGACGCCGCATGCTGCCGCGTGTTCCACTCGTCCATGCCCGCGAGCGTCTCGTCCGTTTGGTGAATCGCGCACATGGGCCCCTCGGCGAGCACCGTGAGCTCCTTGTCGGTGACGACGGTCGCGATCTCGATGATACGGTCGCTATCCGGCTTGAGGCCGGTCATCTCGAGATCTATCCAGATCAGGTTCTCTTTGCGATTCAATGCAACCCCTTGAGTATCGTCACGGAACTATTCGGTGCGTCCGCGCACCGCGTCAAGAGTCAACCGAGCGCGCCCTTCATCTGCCGCCCCCCGAGCACGTGCAAGTGCGCGTGAAAGACGACTTGGCCGCCCTCGCGATCGACGTTCATCGCGACCCGATAGCCGGGCAAGCTGTGCTCGCGCGCGAGCCGCTGCGCCGTGAGGAGCAAGCTGCCGAGCAGCCCGTGTTGCGCCGGAGTGAAGTCGTTCAACGTGGCGACGTGCGTCTTCGGGATCACGAGGCAGTGAAACGGCGCCTGCGGGTGAATGTCCTTGAACGCGAGGATCGCGTCATCCTCGTAGACCTTCTGCGAGGGGATCTGCCCCGCAACGATCTTGCAGAAGAGGCACTCGGGGTCGACGACGTCTGCGCTCATGGCTCACGGCTCCCGGGAGTGGATTCGACATCGCGCCTGCCGGCGAGCGCGCGCGACAACGTGCCGCCGTCCACGAACTCGAGCTCGCCGCCGACCGGTACGCCGTAGGCTATCCGCGTCGCTCGCAGGCCATGCTTGTGGGCGAGCGCCGCGACGAGATGCGCCGTCGCATCGCCTTCCACGGTCACGCTCGTCGCAAGCACCACCTCGGCCACGGGCTCGTCACGGAAGCGTGCCTCGAGCAGCTCGAGGCCGAGCTCGCTCGGGCCGACGCCGTCGATCGGCGACAGGTGGCCCATGAGCACGAAGTAGCGGCCGCGATACGCGCCCGATTGCTCGATCGCGAGCAGGTCGGCCGGCGTCTCGACCACGCAGATCTGGCCCGGCTCGCGGCGCTCGCTGCTGCAGAACCGGCAGAGCGGTTCCTCGGTGAGCATGCGGCAGCGCTCGCAGTTGCGGATCGAGCGCAGCGCCTCTTCGAGCACGTTCGAGAGACGCCCCCCGCCCTCGCGATCCTTGTCGAGCAGGTGAAACGCCATCCGCTGCGCCGACTTCGTGCCGACACCCGGAAGGCATTGCAGCGCCTGGATTAGCTGATTCAAGAGAGGCGAATAGACGTCGGCCACTGTCAGAACGGCAGCTTGAGTCCCGCGGGCAACGACAATCCGCCCGCGACGGAAGCCATCTTTTCTTGCACCGTCTGCTCGACCTTGCGATTCGCGTCGTTCATGGCCGCCGCGATCAGGTCCTCGAGCATCTCCTTGTCGTCGCGCAGCAGCGCGTCCTCGATCGTGACGCGTTTGACCTCGTGCTTGCAGGTGACCACGACCTTGACCATGCCGCCGCCGGCGGCTCCCTCGACCTCGATCGCGGCGAGCTGCTCCTGGACGCGCTGCATGTTCGCCTGCATCTCTTGAGCTTGGCGCATCAAGTGGCTCAAGCCTTTCATACGCTACCTCGTTCCGTCATGGTCCCTCGCCGTTCACTTGGTCGCCCGAATGCTGTCGGCCTCCACGGTGGCGTCGAACGCGGCTTGCACGGCCCGCACGTTCGGATCCGCCTCGATCGCCTCGCGCGCGGCGCGCATTCGTTCGTTCTCGTTCGCCTTGCGGATCTCCGCGGGCGTCACGCGTTGCGGAGCGCCGCTCGCGATCGTGACCTTGAGCTCGCGGCCGAAATGCTCGCGAAGCGCCGCCTCGACGCGCGCGCGCAACTGCTGAGTATTCAGGTGCTCCTTGTCGGGCGGCAGCACGAGCTGCCACGCGTTCCCGGCGTGCGATTTGAGATCGCAATGATCGGCCAGCTGACGAGCGGGCCCGCGTAGGTCGAGCGTTTGCAGCAGTGCCGGCCAGTCGACGTTCGCGGCCGGCGGCGCCGTTCGTGAAGATGCGGCGCCGTTGCGCGGCGCGACGGAATCGTGGTTCGCCGTCGGGCTCGCGGGCGCCGCGGCCGAAGGCTCGGGTCGCGGCGACCCCGCCGTCTTGCCCGCGGGCGCCGCCCCGCTGCGCGGCGGCGCGGCCGCGCGCTGCGCCGCCGCCGTCCGTGGTCCGTCGGCTTCGGCCGCCGGGCGAAACGCAAGCATTCGCAGCAGCGTCATCTCGAACGCCACGCGCGGATCACGGCCCACGGCCAAGTCTCGCCGGCCGTTCACCGCAATCTGGTAGTAGAGCTGCACGTCCTCCGGCGACAGACGCTCGGCGAGCGGCGCTAGAACCGCCGCCTCGTCGTCGTCGAGGCGGCCGCTCACGAGCTGCAGCACCGCAAGCCGCTGCAGCGCCGCGCTCATGTCGTCGAGCACCGCTGCGTAGTCCGGCGCGGCCCGATCGAGCTGGTCGACCTCGCCGAGCAGCGCGGCTCCGTCTTGCCGCGACAACGCGTCGAGCATGCGGAGCACATGGCCGCGATCGATGTTGCCGAGCATGCTGTTCACGGCCGCAGCTTCGATGCGCCCGCCGCCGAACGCGATCGCTTGGTCGAGCAAGCTCAACGCGTCGCGCATACTGCCCTCGGCCGCGCGAGCGATCGCCTTCAAGCCGTCGGCCTCCGCGGCGATCTTCTCCGCCACGCAAATTCGCTCGAGTTGCGCGCTGATTTCCGCGGCGGTGAGCTTGCGCAGATTGAACTGGAGGCACCGCGACAGCACCGTGGCCGGCAGCTTCTGCGGGTCCGTGGTCGCAAACAGAAACTTGACGCGCGGCGGCGGCTCCTCGAGCGTCTTCAGCAACGCGTTGAACGAATGGTTCGACAGCATGTGCACCTCGTCGATGAGGTACACCTTGAACCGCCCTGCTGTCGGCGAGTACTGCACGTTCTCGAGCAGCTCGCGCGTGTCGTCGACCTTGGTGCGCGACGCCGCATCGACCTCCATGAGGTCGATGAACCGTCCCTCGTCGATAGCGACGCAGGCACGGCAGACGCCGCAAGGCTCGGGGACGATGCCGGTCTCGCAGTTCAACGCCTTCGCGAGGATCCGCGCGACCGTCGTCTTGCCGACGCCGCGGGTGCCGGAAAAGAGATAGGCGTGGTGCAGCCGGTTATCGGCGAGCGAGTTCACGAGCGCCCGCACGACGTGCTCCTGCCCGACGAGGTCGGCGAATTTTCGCGGCCGCCACTTCAATGCGAGAACGGTGTAACTCACGCCCAATAGTCTCCAAAAGAAGGTCCGCGTCAGCCCGACCCCGGCACCCAACCGGGCTGTTACCGCTGCTCCCTTCCGGGCCTGACGGGGTTCACAGCTGGTTGTCGCGGGGGAACCGACGCGGACCTAGGCTACTCTACCAGCCCGATCAGACAGGCGCGATTTCGCCGCGTCCGCAGCGAGTGGTCTGCGGGCGTTTGAAAGAGTGCGGAAATCTGGCTACGCTGCCCGCCCCGACTCGAGCGCGGCGGACGATTCCCCGTCGGAGGCCGAAGCATTTTCGTCCGGCCGAAGGCCGGGCCATGTTTGATTCGCGGAGAGGTGGCCGAGCGGTTGAAGGCGCACGCCTGGAAAGTGTGTATACGCCCAAAAGGCGTATCGAGGGTTCGAATCCCTCCCTCTCCGCCAGCCCGCGCCCGGCGCTTCTGGAAGGCGCGGTGTTTTGACCCTCGCCCGCCGGCCGTGCTCTAGTACCGCAACGTCTCTTGCGGGGGGAAATCATGCGCGCCGCAGGCTTGCCCGCACTCTCGGTCGCCGCGCTTTGGCTGCTCGCGCCCACCGCGGACGCACAGCCGCAAACCAACTGGAACGCGCCGTTCCCGCCGCATCGCGTCATCGACAACGTCTACTACGTGGGCACGGAAGCTCTCGGCTCGTTCCTGATCACGACGCCGGCAGGCCACATCCTCGTGAACAGCGACTTCGAGAGCACGGTGCCGTCGCTGCAGAGGAACATCGAGACCCTCGGGTTCAAGTTCGCCGACATCAAGATCCTGCTCGGCAGCCACGCGCACGGCGACCACATGGAAGGCGACGCGCTCGTCAAGCAACCGACCGGCGCCCAGGTGATGGCGATGGCCGAGGACGTTCCCACGCTGCGCAACGTGCGTCCGGGGGGCAAGGAGCATCCGATCGACCGGATCCTGCACGACGGCGACGAAGTGAAGCTCGGCGGCACGACGCTCGTCGCGCACCTCACCCCCGGCCACACCAAGGGCTGCACGAGCTGGGGTCTTACGGTCGCGGAGAACGGCCGACGCTACGACGCGCTGATCGTTTGCAGCTTCGGCGTGAACGACAACTACGTGCTGGTCGGCAATGCCGACTATCCGAGCATCGCCACCGACTACGTCGCTACGTTCGCCAAGGCCCGTGCGTTGCCGGTCGACGTGTTCTTGGGCGCGCACGGCTCGTTCTACGGCCTCGCCGCGAAATACGCCGCGCTCGAGAAACGCGGACCCGGCGACGCAAACCCGTTCATCGACCACGCGGGTTACATCGCGCACATCGCGGCTCAGGAGCAACGGTTCCAGAAGATGCTGGCGGCACAGCAGGCCGCGGCTCGCTAGTCGTCTTCCGCGGGCGCGCCTCCCTGTCGCGACCTCCGCCGCGCGGCTTCATCGAGTAGTGGCGCTACTACTTTCGATCTCAAAACGCGTTTATGCTTCGCGTCTCAAGTTTTACTTCCCAAGCTTCTCATCGAGGAAATCTGATATGGCCGACAAGAAAATCATTGCAGTCTTAGGTTCTACCGGTTCGCAGGGCGGCGGTCTCTGTCGGTCGATCTTGGCCGACGCGGCCGGCGGGTTCGCATGCCGCGCCGTTACCCGTGACCCGAGCAAGGACAAAGCCAAGGCGCTCGCGACCGCCGGCGCGCAGGTCGTGAAGGCCGACCTCGACGACGTCGAGAGCCTGAAGAAAGCGTTCGCCGGGGCCTACGGCGTCTACGCCGTCACGAACTTCTGGGAGCACTTCTCCGGCGAGAAGGAAAAGACCCAGGCCAAGAACATCGCCGACGCGGCCAAGGCTGCGGGCGTGAAGCACGTGATCTGGTCCACGCTCGAGGACATCCGCAAGTTCATGAAGGCCGACGACAAGCGGATGCCGATGCTCCAAGAGAAGTTTCGCGTGCCGCACTTCGACGCGAAGGCGGACGCGGACGCCTACTTCAAGGGCCTGCCGGTCACCTACCTGGTCACGTCGTTCTATTGGGACAACCTCTATATGTTCGGCATGGCGCCGAAGAAGGGCGCGGACGGCAAGCTCGCCTGGGCCTTCCCGATGGGCACGGCCAAGCTGGCGGGCATCGCCGCCGAGGACATCGGCAAGGTGGCTTATGGCGTCTTCAAGGCCGGGTCGCAGTACATCGGCAAGACAGTCGGCATCCTGGGCGAGGCGCTGACGATCGAGCAAATGGGCAAGACGATCTCCAAGGTCATGGGCACGGGACCGGTCACTTACAACGCGGTCGAGGCCGATGCCTATCGCGCGTTCGGCTTCCCGGGCGCCGACGAGCTCGGCAACATGTTCCAGGCGTATCGCGATTTCGAGAAGGAGATGCTCGCGAACCGTAGCCTCGAAGCGACGAAGAAGCTCAACCCGTCGTTGCAGTCGTTCGAGCAATTCGTAACGAAGAAGAAGGACGCGATCCAGCCCGCGATGGGCTGACCGCCGCTACGACGTGCGATCGTCGACGCCGCGCGGGGCGCAAGCTCCGCGCGGCGTCGTCGTCATTGGCAGTCGAGCTGGGCCCGCGAAAAAACGCTCAGGCGGTCGGATGAACTCGGACGGCGAGCACGTCGCACGGTGCCTTGTGCAGCACCGCGTCCTCGGTGAAGTCGACGAGCAGCGACAGTCCGTGGCGCTCGCGGCTGCCGAGCACGATCAAGTCGACCTTGCGCTCGCGCGCGGCGCGAACGATCTCGATCTGCGTGTTGCCGAGCTGCACACTCGCCGCGGATGTGGGCAATCCCAACTCGCTCGCAAGCGCGGCCACGCGTGTGCGAGCGGCGCGGACGATCTCGTCCTGCGTCTGAAGCACCGCCGGCGCCATGATCTCGGGCGCGTCGGCGACCATGAGCGGTAACGGCTCGATCACGTGGAGGATCTCGAGCTCCGCGCCAAGCTCGGCTGCGAGCTCGCACGCCCGGGCTCCGATCTCACGGCTCGCGTCCGTCAGGTCGACCGCGAGCAGTATTCGTCGATAGATCGCCATCACTTCCGAGTGTACGCCCGCCGGCGCGAGCCCGAAAAGGCCAGGTCGTGTTTCACTTTGGCCGTTGGCGTCGCGGTGGCGGCGGGCGCGGCGGATTGAGGCGCCGTCTGCGCGGCGGCGCGGGCGCGTGCAGCAGCGAAGACGGCCCCGAGCGGTCGCTGAGCAATGCGGGCCATCGTCGTTCCTCCGGTCATTCGTGTCGTTCGCCGCACCGCAAACAAGTGTGAATCAGCCACGCTGCCGGTACAATCGGCGCCCATGTGGAAGGCACTCATCGTCATCATTCTTCTGGGCGTCGGCGCAGCCGCTGCATGGGTTATGGCGGGCAGCGCGAATGGCCCGGTCATCGAGATCACGGGGCCGGCGACGATCGGCCAGACGGGCGAGATCGACGTTTCTGTCACCACACCGCGCGCGGCGCTGAAGCGCTTCGACGTGAGCATCGTTCAAGGCGGCACGAGCACGACCCTGTTCAGCCTCACGCCCGGCAACGCCGCGGAGCTTCAAGCCGACGGCGACCGGGTCACGCTCAAGCGGCCCGCGGGCAAGCGCACCACGCCTGAGCTCAAGCATGGCACGGCCCAGGTCACCGTGACGGCGATCCGGCCCGTTCTGTTCGGCTTCCGCGAAGCGGCGTCGACCATGAGCCGCGGCGTCGAGGTCAATCTCAATCCGCCGCAGGTGGCGGTTCTCTCCGCGCTTCATTACATCAACCACGGCGGCTCGGAGATGGTCGTGTATCGCGTGACGCCCCCCGACGCCGAGTCGGGCGTCCGCGTCGGCGACTACGAGTACCGCGGCTTCCCGGCGAGCGGCGCGGGAATTCGCAACGGCGACCCGGGGCTCAAGGTGGCGTTCTTCGCCCTGCTCTGGGACCAGGACTTGAACGCGCCGATTCGCGTCTATGCGCGCGACTCCATCGGCAACGAAGGCAGCGGCACGTTCGACTCTCGCGTGTTCCCGAAGAGTTTCCGCGCGAGCCGCATCGATCTCGACGACCGGTTCCTCGCGAAGGTCGTGCCTCCCATTCTGCAGAACTCCACCGAGCTCAAGGTCGACGATCCCACCGACTTGCTCGCGTCGTACCTGAAGATCAACCGCGAGCTGCGCCGCATGAACAACGAGACGATCTCTGCGCTCGCGCGCGAGACGTCGCCGGAGCTGCTCTGGCACGGCCCGTTCAAGCAGCTGACCAACACCGCGGTCGAAGCGGGCTTCGCCGACCAGCGCACCTACGTCTACAAAGGCCAGGACGTGGACAAGCAAGTGCATCTCGGCTTCGACCTCGCCTCCACCGCCGGCGCCTCGGTGCGCGCAGCGAATCGCGGGCGCGTCGTCCACGCCGGCTGGCTCGGCATCTACGGCAACTGCGTCATCGTCGACCATGGCATGGGGCTGCAGTCGCTGTACGCCCACCTGTCCTCGATCGGCGTCAAGGCCGGCGACATGGTCGAGCTCGATTCGGAGCTCGGGCGCAGCGGGTCGACGGGCTTGGCCGGCGGAGACCACCTCCACTTCACGATGCTGCTCGGCGGCAACGCCATCACGCCGATCGACTGGTGGAGCGCGCAGTGGGTCCAAGACCGCATTCTGCGCAAGCTCACCGACGCGGGTGCGACCTCCGTCGAGGCCGGCGCCCGCTAGACGGAGACGCCGCGTCGCGACGCGAACCTCGGCGTGCGGGGCGGCCCTCCTCGCGCTACGATCCTCAGCCGTTCTGCGTTACTCTGTAGCGCGGCTCCAGAGCTCGAACGAACGCAGCGCGTTTGCGCCCTCCTACTGCGCGAAGCGTCCACTCGGCACCCCGATGTCACCGACCGACAAGCCCGCCGGTTCGACGCGCGCCACCCCCCCCGCGCCGGAAGACGTGCGCGCGGAGCTCGAGCGAGTCCTCGCGAGCCGCTCCTTCGAGCCGGCCGGCCGATCGTCCGAGTTCTTGCGCTTCGTGGTCGAGCAACACCTCGCCGGCGCCGCCGATCGATTGAAGGGCTACACGATCGCGATCGAGGTGTTTCGGCGCCCGCCGGAATTCGACGCGCAATCCGATCCGCTCGTACGCGTCGAGGCCGGCCGATTGCGGCGCAGGCTCCTCGAATACTACGCGGCCGAGGGTCACGCAAATCCGCTGCGCATCGAGCTGCCCCGCGGCGGCTACGCGCCGCAATTCCGCCACGCGACGCCGCTCGAATCTACCGGCACCCTCACGCCCGCGGCGCCGAAGCGCGGGCGGCGCTGGCGCCGACGCGTGCGCTCGGTCGCTGGGATCGTGACGATCGTGCTGCTCGCAGCCTTGGTGGTAACGCAATATCGCCGCGAGCCGATCCGCGAGGCCGCCGCGAGCGCGGATGCGTTGGCCCTGCCGAAGGGCCCGAAGATCTTGGTGCTGCCGTTCGAGAACCTGAGCGGCGACCCGAAGATCGAATACGTCGCCGACGGCGTCACCGAAGAGATCATGCTCCGTCTCAGCGACTTCCACGTGTTCGTGATTGCGAGCCAAACGAGCTGGTCGTACCGAGCCGCCGACCGCGCGCCGGCTGCCATTGGGGAGGAGCTCGGCGCGCGTTACGTGCTGACCGGTACCGTGCGCAACACTTCCGATCGAGTGCGCATATCGGCGCGGCTCGTTCACGCCGCGAGCGGCGCTCAGCTCTGGACAGCCGCCTACGACGAAGACTCGAGCGTCGCAACGCTCGTGGACATTCAGGAGAAGATCGCGCGCGAGGTCGTCGAGACCGTAGCCGTCCCCTACGGCCCGATCTACGAGCAAGAGCTCGCGCGCGCAACCCGCAAGCCCGCGGCACATCTCGACACCTACGATTGCATGCTGAAGTACCACGCCTACCGCAGGGCGATCGAACCGGCGCTGCACGGAGAGACGCTCGAGTGCTTTCAAAGCGCCGTGGCGCGCGAGCCGAATTTCGCCGACGCATGGGCGGGTCTTGCGTTGCTCTACCTCGACGAGTATGCGTACGGCTACACGCCGCAGCCGTCCGGCGCGAGCGCGCTCGACCGGGCGCGCGAAGCCGCGCGAAAGGGCCTGGACATCGACGGCGAGAACTACCTCGCCAATCTTGCTCTCGCGCGCGTGCGCTTCTTCGGCGGCGACCTCGACGGATTCGCCCGCAGCGCCGACCGAGTGCTCGCGCTGAACTCCAACAACGCCGAAGTGCTGACGATGCTCGGCACGCTGTTCGAGATCTCCGGATCGTCGGCGCGAGCGCAGCCGCTGATCGACAAGGCCATCGTGCTCTCGCCGCGCCCGCCCACCCTCTACCACGTCGCCAAGTCGATCGGAGATCTGCGCGACGGACGCGCCGACGAGGCGCTCGAGGCTGCGCTCAAAATTGACGCGCCGAACTGGTTCATCGCGCCGCTGCTGGTCGCGGTCTCCGCCGGGCTTGCCGGCCGGACCGACGTCGCGCAGCGCGCCGCGACTCGGCTGCTCGAGCTCTATCCCACTTTCCCGCAGCACTTCCGCGCGGAGATCGCGAAGTGGCAGGTCGATCCGGTCCTGGGCGAGCCGATACTGCGCGGCCTGCTCGCCGCCGGGATGCGGCTAGACCAGCCGAGCGCCGACTGAGCCGTCAGCCCGGAAGGATCAGGCGGCGGGGCAACACCACCGTCGCGCAGAGACCGGAGTCGCCCTCGATCTCGAGGAAGGCTCCGAGCTCGCCGAGCCGATGCTCAATGCTCCATAGGCCGAAGCCGCCGCCCTGAAACGGGTTGCCGCGCCGGCTCAAGGCGGCCATGCCGATCCCGTTGTCGGCCACGCTAATCGCGACGGACCCGTTCGCTCGCAACTGGCTCGTGACGCGGACCTCGGTCGCTTGGGCGTGCCTGCGAACGTTCGCCAGGAGCTCGCGGACGGTCCTGTAGAGCACGTCGCTCACGGCCGGCCCGAAACGCGTGTGCTCTCGGTCGACGCGGATGTCGCAGTCGACACCGGTCGTGGCCCGAAATTGCTCGCAGAGCTCGAGTAGCCGCGGAAACAGCTCGGGGGGCTGAGCGGTATTCGCCGTGAGCTCCCGAATGATGTCGTGGAGGTGCTCGATGGCCTTCTGGGCGAGATTGCCGAGCTCGACGAGCCGCTCGAGCTGATCGTCGACGCTGCCCGCGCCGAGCCGGGCCAGGTTGGCCGCCTTGAGCTGCAGGGCCACGAGCTCCTGCAGCGGCCCGTCGTGCAGGCGCTCGGCCAGGGTCTGGTGAAATAGCGCTAGCTCCGTGGCCGTGGGTTCCTCGGCCGATGTCGACACGGCACCGCTCATCGCAGCTCCTTCGCAGTTGAGGTGGGCGGGCCGTGCTTGACGGTGCCCGGTCTGATTGCGACGGCGTTATAGCTGGCGAGTAGAGCGGCCGGGACGTGTCATACCGTGTCGCGCCGCGTTGGAACGTGGTTACGTTCCTTGGAATCAGAGGGTTATGGGGGCTGGACGAGGGGGCCGGCGCGGCGCTAGTTGCCGATCTCGCGGTCACCGCCGCCAACGGGCGCCGGCGGTGCCGGTGCCGGCGCCGTACGTCCCCCACGGCCTGCTCCGGGCGTGAACTTGGGCGGCGACTCGAGACAGGGCTTCTCGCCGCTCGCGGCCGGCGCCGCGTCCGCGGACGGCAGCTGCAGAGCGTCGGTCTCGTCGGGCGGGGTCAGGTCGTCAGGCACCCGGACCGGAACCGTGGAGCCCGCCCGCGCGTAACGGTCGGTGGGCTCGCAGGTGAGGGTATGATCCCTGGAGCACCCGCCGAGAATGGCGGCGACGACCACTGCCGCGGGCCAATGCATCCGGACCATCAAGCGGCGGCGACGTGGACGCCGGCGGCACCCATCGCCTCGAGGACGGCCGCATGGTATTGCGGGGCGAACGGCGTCAAAGGCAAGCGAATCCCCGGTCCGATCAGTCCCATCTGTTGTACCGCCCACTTCACCGGTATCGGATTGCTCTCGCTGAACAGCGTGCGATGTAAGCCCTGCAGATCGGCGTCGATGCGCTCCGCGTCGCCACGCCGACCAGTCCTCGCGGCGTCGCACAGGCGCCGCATGCCGAGTGGCGCTACGTTACCGGTGACGGAGATCACGCCGTCGCCGCCGGCCAGCATGAACTCGCGTGCCGTTGCATCGTCGCCGCTCAAGAGCGCGAACTCCGCGCCGCACCCCTCTCTGAGCACCCGAACGCGCTCGAGTTCCCCGGTGGCCTCCTTGATCCCGCGGATGTTCGGATGCCCCGCGAGCTTGACGACGGTGTCGGGCTTGAGATCGACGCCGGTGCGCCCGGGCACGTTATACAGGATGACCGGATGATCCACGGCGTCGGCGACGGCCGAGAAGTGCCGGCGCATACCTTCCTGCGGCGGCTTGTTGTAGTAAGGAGTGACGATCAAGAACGCCAGTATCGGCAAACGATCGACCGCGCGCGAGAGCCCGAGGGTCTGCGCCGTCGAGTTCGAGCCGGTGCCGGCGACGATCGGAATTCTGCCGGCGGCGATCTCGCACGCCTTCCCGAGAAGCGCGACGTGCTCGTCGTGATCGAGTGTCGCGGACTCGCCGGTCGTTCCCGCGACGACCAACGCCTCGGTGCCACTCGCGACGTGGAAGTCGATGAGCTTCGCGAAATCGCGGTAGTTGACCGTGCCGTCCGACTCCATCGGCGTGACCACCGCCACCATGCTGCCCGTCAAATTCATCGCGTTCCGCCAGCGCTTCGATAAAAGGCGAAGGATAGTACCGACCACCCCAACCCTAAGCAACCGGAGCGTTGCAGACCCACTCGTTCGGGGTACACTGGCCAACCGTCGAAGCCTCGAGACCCGCGTCTGATGGAACAGCTCATGGTCATTTCCGCCGTCGGCGGCGAGCCCACCGCGGTCGTGCAGGAATTGACGCGAGTCATCATGGACTGCGGTGGCAACATCAAAGAAAGCCGCATGGCGGCCTTCGGTTCCGAGTTCGCGATGCTGCTCTTGGTGTCCGGCAACTGGCACACGATCAGCCGCATGGAGCGCGAGCTCAATCGATTCGCGGGAAGCAACGGCGTGACCATGCAGCTGAAGCGCACCGAGGCGCGGCGCTTCGGCAAGGAGCTGCTTCCTTATGCCGTCGACGTCGTGGGCCTCGACCAACCCGGCATCGTCCACAGCTTGAGCGGCTTCTTCGCTGCGCGGAAAGTCGAGATCGCCGAGGTCGCGACGCGCAGCTATGCGGCCACGCACACCGGCGCACCGATGTTCTCCGTGCAGATGTCGATCAACATCCCGGCGAACGTCCACATCTCGGGGCTACGCGAGGAGTTCATGGAGTTCTGCGACCAGCTCAACGTCGACGCGATCATGGAGCCGGTCAAGCATTCCTGACCGAGACGCACTCATGGCGGAGATCGCAGTCGGGAAGAAGGTGCCCGCGTTCAAAGTCGCCTCGACCGGCGTGGGCCCGATCGCGAGCAAAGACCTGCTGGGCGCGCCTTATGTATTATATTTCTACCCGAAGGACGACACGCCCGGTTGCACGATGGAAGGCCATGACTTCCGCGACCAGTACGGCGCGTTCAAACGCCACAAGGTCCGCGTGCTCGGTGTCTCGCGCGACACCTTGGCCTCGCACGAGAAGTTCAAGGCGAAGCACGGCTTCCCGTTCGACCTGCTCTCCGACGCCGACGAGACGCTATGCCGGCAGTTCGACGTCATCAAGCAGAAGAACATGTACGGCAAGAAGGTTTTGGGCATCGAGCGCAGCACATTCCTCGTCGATGCCAAGGGCGTATTGCGGAATGAGTGGCGCAAGGTCAGAGTGGATGGTCACGTCGCCGCGGTTCTCGCGGCCGCCGAAGCGCTCTGACGCGGCGACGGACTTCGGTGCGGGCGGGTACCCAACGGTCGGCGCATCGGGTCGCACCGCCTAAGGATTGGCCGTCCCCGGCGCAGCGGAACGCGCGGGCTGCCGCCTAGTCCAAACGAGCGTCGGACGACGCCTTGTTGGAGCCTCGTATCGTGATGAGATCGACCCTGCTGTTGCTCGCCGTGCTGGCCGCGCCCGCGTTCGCCGGTCCGGACCTGCCCGACTTCGGCAGCCCTGCCGACGCGGCCTTAAGCAAAGACCGCGAGGCGCAGATCGGCCGCGGGGTCATGCTGCAGCTGCGCAACGCGGGCGTCGTCATCGATGACCCGCAGCTCACCGAGTACATCGGTTCGCTCGGCTCGCAGATCGCGAGCCATGCCAACAACGGCGATTTTCGGTTCAATTTCTTCTTCGTCAGGGACGATCAGATCAACGCGTTCGCGTTGCCCGGCGGCTTCATCGGCGTGAACTCGGGGCTGCTGCTCGCCACGGACAACGAGAACGAGCTCGCGGGCGTGCTCGCGCACGAGGTCTCGCACGTCACGCAACGCCACATCGCACGCTCCGCCTACGACTCGCAACGCACGAGCATCGCGTCGCTCGCAGCGATGATCGCCGCGCTGCTGCTCGGCGCCGCGACCGACGCCGGCGGCGAAGCGCTCCAGGGCATCGCGATAGGATCGCAGGCGATGATCGCTCAGCGGCAGCTCAACTTCACTAGAGCCAACGAGATCGAGGCGGACCGCGTAGGCATGGAGGTGCTGTCCTCGGCCGGCTTCGATCCGAACGGGATGGCGACGTTCTTCGAGGAGCTCAGCAAGCGCTACGGCAGCACGGTGGAAATCGTGCCCGCGATCCTGCAAACGCATCCCGTATCGGGCGAGCGCGTCGGCGAGGCGCGCGCACGCGCCCGGCAACTGCCGAAGGTCGAGCACGTGGACAGCCCGGGTTATGCGCTGGCCAAAGCCCGGCTGGAGGTATTGAGCGCGCCGACGCCGGAGGCCGCGTTCGCCTTGTTCCGCGACAAAACCGAGAGCCGGGTGCCGGCGGACCGCTACGGCCTGGCGCTCGCACTGATGCGAGTGTCCCTCAACGATAATGCCGAGCGCATCTTTCGCGACCTCACGGCGGAGTTTCCGACCAGCATCGCGTTTCGTATCGGCGAGGCGGAGTCCCTGATGGCGAGCGGGGCCACCGACCGCGCGCTGGCGTTCTACGCCGAGGCCGTGCGGCTCTTCCCGCGCAACGTCCCGCTCACGATCAGCAATGCCGAAGCGCTGCTCAGCGCCGGCCGTCCCGCCGACGCGCACCAGCTCCTGCTCGATTTGCTGAACAACGTGAGCGCGACGCCGGAGCAGCTCCGGCTCATCGCGCGCGCGGCCAACGCGCAGGGAGACGTCGGCAACGCCTACTTCTATATGTCCTATTACTACGTCTCGATCGGCAACCTGCCGCTCGCGATCGGCCAGGTTCGTTTGGCGCTCGAGACCCCGAACGTCAACAGCGTCGACCATGCGCGCTATCAGGCGCGCATGAACGAGCTCCTCGAGTACCTGCCCCCCGAGCAGCGCACCCACGCGGCCGTCGGGGGTCATTAACCCCTCTCCGGCTCGCCCCCGCTTGCAGCGGCTCTAAACAGTACTAAAATAGTCCTCTATTGCTCCCCATGCTGGGGACGAGGGCCTGCGGCGATGCTGCGGATGAGCAAGTTGACCGATTACGGGACGATGGTCTTGGCGCAGCTCGCGGCCAAGGACGGCGGCCTCTCGACGGCCGGCCAGGTCGCCGGCGCGACGCACCTCGGGCAGCCGACCGTCAGCAAGCTATTGAAGTCGCTGGCTCATGCGGGCCTCGTGGTGTCGACGCGCGGAGTCCAGGGGGGTTATGCCCTCGCCCGCCCCGCCGACACCATCAGCGCCGCAGAGATCATCGACGCGCTGGAGGGTCCCGTGGCGATCACTGAGTGCAGCTCGGGTACCGGCGGCTGCAACCTCGAGTCGTATTGTCGGGTCGGCAGCGCATGGCAGCGGATCAACTTGAGCATCCGCAAGGCCCTCGAGGGCGTGACGCTCGCCGACCTGCAGCAGCTGCGCGAGCCGCTGCCGCCACCCGACCTGCAGGCCGGCCTCCGGACCGCCGCAGTCGCCCGTTGATCGGGCGCGTTTGATCGAAGAGGGATCTTTGGAATGGCTACGGATTCGAAACAACTCGCCGACTTCGTCAAGCGCAAGTATCAGCACGGATTCGTCACCGACATCGAGCAGGAGACGGTGCCGCCCGGCCTCGACGAGGATGTGATCCGGCTGATCTCCGCGAAGAAGGGGGAACCGGAGTTCCTGACGGAGTGGCGCCTCAAGGCGTACCGCCATTGGCTCACGCTCGAGGAGCCGACCTGGGCGCACGTGCGCTACTCACCGATCGACTACCAAAGCATCTCGTACTACTCGGCGCCGAAGAGCAACGCCAACGCGCCGAAGAGCCTCGACGAGGTCGATCCCAAGCTGCTCGAGACCTACGACAAGCTCGGCATCCCGCTGCACGAGCGTGCGCGCCTCGCCGGCGTCGCGGTGGACGCCGTGTTCGACAGCGTGTCGGTGGCGACGACGTTCAAGGAGCGGCTCGCCGCGGCCGGGGTGATCTTCTGCTCGTTCTCGGACGCGGTGAAAAACCACCCCGACCTCGTGCGGCGCTATCTCGGCAGCGTGGTGCCCTACCGCGACAACTTCTTCGCCACGCTGAACTCGGCCGTGTTCACCGACGGCTCGTTCGTCTATGTGCCCAAGGGTGTGCGCTGCCCGATGGAGCTCTCGACGTATTTCCGGATCAACGCCGCGAAGACGGGCCAGTTCGAGCGCACGCTGATCGTCGCCGACGAAGGCGCGCACGTGAGCTACCTCGAGGGCTGCACCGCGCCGCAGCGCGACGAGAACCAGCTGCACGCGGCCGTCGTGGAGCTCGTCGCGCTCGACGGCGCCGAGATCAAGTACTCGACAGTCCAGAACTGGTACCCGGGCGACGAGCAAGGCCGCGGGGGCATCTACAACTTCGTGACCAAGCGCGGCGAGTGCCGCGGCGCGAATTCCAAGATCTCGTGGACTCAAGTGGAGACCGGCTCCGCGATCACGTGGAAATACCCGAGCTGCGTGCTGCGCGGCGACAACTCGGTGGGCGAGTTCTATTCGGTGGCCGTCACGAACAACTACCAGCAAGCGGACACCGGCACGAAGATGATCCACATCGGCCGCAACACGCGGAGCACGATCGTGGCCAAGGGCATCTCGGCAGGTCACGGCCAGAGCGCCTATCGCGGCCTCGTGAAGATGCTGCCGACCGCCCACGGCGCCCGCAACCATACCCAATGCGACTCGCTGCTGCTCGGCGACAAGTGCGGCGCGCACACGTTTCCGTACATCGAGTCGCGGAACCGTTCCGCGCGCGTGGAGCACGAGGCCACCACCTCGAAGATCAGCGAGGACCAGCTGTTCTACTGCCGGCAGCGCGGCCTGTCCCAAGAGGACGCGGTCAACATGATCGTCAACGGCTTCTGCCGCGAAGTGTTCAAGGAGTTGCCGATGGAGTTCGCCGTCGAGGCGCAGAATCTGCTGAACGTGAGCCTCGAAGGGGCCGTCGGTTGACTAGCATGCTGACCATAGAAAATCTGCACGTCCGCGTCGCGGACCGCGAGATCTTGAAGGGCCTCGACCTCGAGGTCCCCGCGGGCGAAGTGCACGCGATCATGGGCCCGAACGGGTCCGGTAAGAGCACGCTGGCGCAAGTCCTGGCCGGTCGCGAGGACTACGAAGTCACCGCCGGCAGCGTGCGACTCGACGGCGTCGAGCTGCTCGGCCTCGCACCCGAGGAGCGCGCGCGCGCGGGTGTGTTCCTCGCATTCCAGTATCCGATCGAGATTCCGGGCGTGAACAACGCCTATCTGCTCAAAGCGGCGCTGAACGCCCAACGCCAGGCGCGCGGCGAGCAGGCCGTCGACGCGTTCGAGTTCATGAAGCTCATCAAAGCGAAGATGGACTTGATGGAGATCCCCAAGGACTTCCTCACGAGAAGCGTGAACCAGGGGTTCTCGGGCGGCGAGAAGAAGCGCAACGAGATCCTCCAATTGCTGCTGCTCGAGCCGCGGCTCGCGGTGCTCGACGAGACCGACTCCGGCCTCGACGTCGACGCACTGAAGATCGTGGCGAACGGCGTCAATAGCTTGCGCGACCCCACGCGCTCGATGTTGCTCGTGACGCACTACGAGCGCCTGCTCGAGCTCATCGTTCCGGACCGCGTGCACGTGCTCGCGGGCGGCCGGATCGTGAAGTCCGGACCCAGAGACCTCGCGCGCGAGCTCGACGCTCGCGGTTACGACTGGGTCCTCGCGGAGGCTCGCGGCCGATGACCGTCGCGACGCTGGAGGATGAGATCGCCGCGCGGCAGCAACGCCCCGGCGACGAGACGGAGCGCTGGCGCGCGGCCGCACTCGGCGAGTTCGCGGCAGCGGGGCTCCCCACGCCGCGCCGCGAGACCTGGCGGTATACGAGCCTCCAGCCGCTCGCCGCGAGCGCGTTCGACTGGTCTCCGCCCGCGCCGGATCGCGCAGCAATCTCCGCCGCGGCGGTGCTGCTCGAGTCTTCAGGCCTCTCGGGCGCGGCCCCTTGCGTCGTGCTCGTCGACGGGCAGCCGGTCGCGGAGCTCTCTTCGCCTCTGTCGACGGAGGGCATCGAGCTCGGCTACCTGCGCGATCATTGGCAGAGCTTTGAACAACGGTATTCGACGCGGCTCGCCGCCGCGGAGCATCCGTTGGCAGCGCTGAACACGGCGCTCGTGCGCCAAGGTATCTGGCTCCGCGTTGCGGACGGCGTACGCAGCGAGGAGCCGATCCATCTCGTGCTCATCGCGAGCGACAACGCCGGCGTCGCGGCGCAGCCGCGCACGGTGCTCGAGCTCGGCCGGGGCGCGGCGGCCACGGTCGTGCAGCACTTTCTCGACGCCGGCGAACCCGCGGGCTGGATCAACAGCGTCACGCAGATAGAGCAGGCTCCGGATTCGAGGCTCTCGCTCTATCGGCTGCAGCAGCACGGCGCGCGCCAGACGCATACGGCGCTGCTGTCCGCCGACGTCGCGGCCAATGCGGCGCTCGTGGTCGGCTACGTCGACCTGGGTGGCCGCCTGATCCGCAACGACGTCGACGTGCGCCTGCGCGAGCCCGGCGCTTCGGCGGAGGTTTTCGGCGTGTTCCTCGCCGCGGAGGGGCAGCACGTCGACGAGCACACGCGCATCGATCATCTCGCGCGCGAGACCCGCAGCGACGAGGCGTTCCGCGGCATCATCGGCCGCCGCGGCCGCGGCGTGTTCAACGGCAAGGTCGTGGTGCATCGCGACGCGCAGCGCATCGAAGCGCATCAGTCGAGCGACAACCTGTTGCTGGGCGACCAGGCGGAGATCGACACCAAGCCCGAGCTCGAGATCTACGCCGACGACGTCAAGTGCAGCCACGGCTCGACCGTGGGCGAGCTCGATGCCGAGCAGCTCTTCTACTTGCGCTCGCGCGGCGTCGCCGAATCGGTCGCGCGCGAGCTCCTCACCCAAGCGTTCGCGGCGAGCGTGCTCGAGCGCATCCGTACGTCGAGCATCCGTGAGCACGCCGTCGGCCTCGTCGCGGCC
>DASQOL010000129.1:0-9882 GCA_035644475.1 Gammaproteobacteria bacterium
CTTGCTGATGCCCAAGCCCGCGAGCGTGTTGGCCGAGCCGGTGGTCATGATCCACTCGGTGCTCGTGCCGTCCGGGTTCTTCACCTCGAGGTGCATCGCGCCGTGAGGGTTGGTGAACGCCACTCGGGTGAGCGTTCCCGAGACCGTGCCTTCCTTCTTGATGTCGTATACGCCCGAGAGCGAGTGATGGGCCAAGGCCGAGCCGCTGGCCAACATCCACCCGCACACGGCGACACCGCACAAAATCCGCTTGATCATTTTGCCCTCCGCAAAAATTGGTGATCGGCAAACGAAATGCTACCACTTCGTGACCGCGCGAATCGCGTCGTGCTCGACATTACCGAACCGAGCCGTTCGTCTAGTACGATCCACACATGCTCAACTGGCGCCTTTGGCTCCTGATGACCCATCGCTGGATGGGGATCGCGATCGGCGTGAGTTTCGTGATCTGGAGCCTGTCCGGGATCGTGTTGCTTTACTACGGCATGCCGCACTTGACCGCGGCCGAGCGGCTCACGCGCTTGCCCGTGCTCGACGCCGCCGCGATCCGCGTGTCGCCGGCCGAGGCGGCGGCCAAGATCGACGGCGAGCCGTTCCGCATCCGCGTGTCCATGCTCGGCGACCGGCCCGTCTATCGCTTCAACACGGGCCGCGTGTTCGGCTTGTGGACGCTCGTCTACGCCGACGACGGCGCCAAGTTCGCGGGCTTCGACGCCGCCGGCGCGCTCGCTTGGGCTCGCGACTTCGTGCCGGAGGCCGCCGGCACCATGACCTACGACGCCTATCTCACCGCGCCCGATCTCTTCACCCACAACCCGGCGCTGCAGAGCCACTTTCCGCTGCACCGGATCGCGCTGAACGACGCGGCCGGCACGCTCTACTACGTATCCGCGCATTCCGGTGAGGCCGTGATGAAGACGGACCGGGCGGGACGCTGGCTCGGCGGGTCGGGCTACCTGGTGCACACATTGTTCTTCTGGCGGCAGCACACGTGGTGGGGACAGGTGCTGCAAGCGCTGTCGTGGGGCGGGCTCGCGATGGCCGTGCTCGGCGTGATCCTCGGCGTCACGCGCTTCGCGCTCACGCCGCGGTTCCGGCAGCGCGGCGCGCTGTACCGTACGCCCTACACCGGGCTCATGAAGTGGCACCACTACGCGGGGCTGATCTTCGCGGCGGTGGTGCTCACCTGGGCGTTCAGCGGCGTGGCGTCACTCAACGTGATCCCCGGTATCCGCGAGACGCTCTACACGCCGGCGCAAATCACGGCCGGCGGCCGCTCGGTGCAAGGCGAAGGGCCGCGGCTCGACGTCGGCGAGCTGTTACCTGGCAACGTGCGCGCGGCCGCCGCGATCGTCGGCCGCGACTTCGCCGTGAAGGAGCTCGAGGCCGTGCGCTTCGACGGCGAGCAGTACTGGCTCGCCTATCGCCCGCCCACCGCCGACGAGGCGCGCGCGTGGAAATCGTTCGGCGTGCTCGACTTCCTCGTGCCGTCGCTCAAGCAGGAGCACCGCTTCGTGTCGGCGTGGAATCCCGCGGCCGGCGCGTTCGAGCGGTTTCCCGACGACGCGATGCTCGCCGCGGCCGAGCACGCGATGCCGAACGTGCCGGTGGTCGAGTCTAAGTGGCTCCACGACTTCGACGACTACTACTACGACACCGTCGCCTCGTTCGATCTCGGCACGATGAAGACGGTGAAGACGCTGCCGGTGCTGCGCGTGAAGTACGCCGACGCCGCCGGCACCTGGCTCTATCTCACACCGTCGCACGGCCAGGTCATGAAGTCGGAGTCGCTCGACCGCGCGAACCGCTGGGGCTACTACGGCCTGCACGGCCTCGACTTCGCGTTCCTGCTCCACCGCCGGCCGCTCTGGGACGTCGTCGCGGTAGCGCTGCTGCTCGGGGTCGCCGTGGTGAGCACGACGACGCTCGTGCCAATGCTCCGGCGGCTCAAGCGGCATGCGCTCAGGCTCCATCAGCGCGTTACTCGGTCACGGCTCGCTCCCGCGCCGCAAGCTCGTCGATGATCGCGAACCACCGGTCGTAGCTCTGCGCGAGCGGCCCGCGAGTGAGGTACTTGCCGTTCACGACGACGCTCGGCGTCTCCGGGATGTCGTAACGCATGACGAGCTCCTTCGCGCGCTGCACCTTGGCGTTCACCGCGAACGAGTTGAAGGCCGCGTCGAACTGCTGCGCGCTCACGCCGCCAAACGCCGCGAACAGCTTGCGGAGCGCGTCCATGGTCTCGAGGTGATTGCCTTCGACGTGCACCGCGCGGAAGAACGGCGCGTGCGTCTTGTCGAGCACGCCGAGCGCCTCCGCGGTGTAGAACGCGCGCGCGTGCAGCTCGCCGAGCGAGTTCCACACCGCGGGGATCATCACGAGGTCGACGTAGTCGGGCTTGGTCTCGGCCCAGTGCTCGAGGTAGGGCTCGAAGCGGAAGCAGCCGCCGCAGCCGTACTGGAAGACCTCGATGACCTCGACGCGGCCGGCCGGCGAGCCGGTGGGCTGCGCGGCCGCGAGGCGCTCGTAGTCCGGGCCCTCGCGGAACGGCGGATCGGCTTGGGCCGCGCCGGCGAGCAGGATCAGACAGGCGAGCGCGGTGGCTTTCGACGGCATGGGACTCTCCTTGGGGAGTAGGCTTGCGCGTGCAGCGCGACTGGCGAATACACGGCGCACGCCCGGTTCCCTTACGGCCGGCCCGCCGCGCAGCCGCCCGTAAGGAAATACTGCGTCGAGCGTGTTAATAGAGCTGGCCGCGAATCGCTCGTGCATTCGCGGCACGCCCGCCATCCATGGCGGTCGCGCCCGGGGAGGCGACGTCTTGGCGGATCTCGAACGACGATTCCAAGCGCTGGTGAGCCCTCACTTCGAGGTGCTCCACCGCGCCGCGTTTCGCCTCACGCGCCGCCATCACGACGCCGAGGATCTCGTCCAAGAGGTCTGCCTGCGCGCCTGCCGCGAGCTCGGCAAGCTGGAGGCGCTCGAGTCGGTGCGCGGCTGGCTGCTCCGCGTGCAGTACCGGATCTTCGTGGACGGCGTGCGCAAACGCGTTCGCTCCGCCGTCGATCCCGC
This sequence comes from Gammaproteobacteria bacterium, assembly GCA_035644475.1. Classification (GTDB taxonomy): domain Bacteria; phylum Pseudomonadota; class Gammaproteobacteria; order Steroidobacterales; family Rariloculaceae; genus FEN-1219. The sequence goes on from DASQOL010000129.1 coordinate 3,073, forward strand.
GGCCGACGGCGACCTCACCGACTCGCTCGCGAGCGAGGAGCCGGGGCCCGAGGAGCAGACGAGCGCCGCGTACACGCAGGAGCGGGTCGACCGCGCGTGGACCGAGCTCACGCCGGAGCAACGCGCGCTGCTCGCGCTGCACGCCGAGGGGTACGGGCTCGCGGAGCTGGAGCAGATCTTCGGCACGAACCGCAATTCGCTGAGCGCACGATTGCACCGCGCGCGCGCCCGTCTCGCCAAGCTCATCGGCGACGACGCGCGCGCGTGCCCGCGCTCGGCCTTGGTGGAGAACGAATCATGAGATGTTTAGACGTTGACGCGATCATCGACGACCACCGCGCGCGCGCTCTCGGCGCCACCGAGCGCACCGCGATCGACGCGCACCTCGCGCAATGCGCGCGCTGCGCGGCCGCGTGGCTCACGAACGACGCGCTCACGGGCGAGCGGATCGCGACCGCGCGCGCCGGATTGTTCGAGGCGACGACGCGGCGCGTGCTCGCCGCGGGCGCGAGCTCGAGGCCTGCGCGCCCCGCTCCGACCTGGCCCATCGCGGTCGGACTGTCGGCGGCGGGGCTCGCCGCGGCCCTGATCGTGGCCGCGTTCTTCGCGCTCGCGCCGCCGCCGGCGACGACGCGCGCGCCCACCGCGTCCGCGGCGCCCGAGCCGCAGCGCGTGCTGGTCGAGGGCCAGGACTACCGCAGGCTCGGCGAGCGCACGCGCGCACTGCCGGACTTGGGCCCGCGCGAGGTCGAGGTGGTGCAGCTGTTCGCGTACGACTGCCTGCCCTGCTACGCGCTCGAGCGCCGCAGGGTCGAGCGGCACGCGCTCACACGCGACCGCATCGTGCTCCTGCGGATCCCCGTGCAGTGGAACGAGCCGCTCGCGCGCTACGCGCGCGCCTACTACGCCGCCGAGTCGCTCGGCAAAGCCGACCAGATGAACCTCGCGCTCTACAAGGCGATCCGCAGCCAGGGCGACGCGCCCGTGACCACCGACGTGTTGGCCGAGCTGTTCGCGCGTTTCGGCGTCGACCGGCTCGGTTTCGACCTCGCGTTCGGCTCGCAGGAAGTCGAGGGGAGCGCGAAGCGAGCGCGCGAGCTCGCCGACGCGTACCGCGTGACGGCCGTGCCGACCTTCGTCGTCGACGGCGAGCTCGTGACGACGAGCGCGATGGCGAAGTCGTACGACGACTTGCTCGACGTCGTCGAGCAACTCGCCGAATGCGTCGAGCGCAAGCAGGACGGGGCCGCCGCACGCCTTCCCTGCTAGCGCCGGCCACGATGTGCTCCCGCAAGCGCGGCACGTCCGCCGTCCCCGGCGGTCGGCTCACGACGCGCCGGTCACCACGCCCTCCACCGTGAGCGTCTCGGGCTCGCCGCGGCGATTGAACCCGCGCGGGATCGACGCCACCGCGTCGGTGAACAGCGGGTCGCCCTCCATCGGTATGAACGCGAATTGGCTCGGATCCATGAGGTCGGCGGGCGAGCCGACGGCACGATACAGCGTGCGCCATTCGTTACGGTCGACCTCGCAGAGGCAATAGCCGCGGTAGAGGCCGTTGAAGTAGCGGATGTGCGGGTTGTCGGGCAAGCCCGCGCGCACGGCGCCGTGCGTCGGCCGCGGGTCCACGGTGCTGAACGTCGAGGTGATCGAGCTGCCGACGAACTCGACGGCCACCACGTCGGAATTCGCCGCGTCGCCGAAGTCCGCGAACAGGTTCGCGGCCCACGCCGAGTGGATGTCGCCGGTGATCACGACGGGGCTCGGCGGACGCACGCGGCCGAGGATCGCCAGCAGCCGCTCGCGCGCGCGCCGGTAGCCGTCCCACGCGTCCATGTTGAGGATGTTGTCGAGCGTGCCGATCGCGGCGAGGATCTGCGGCGGCGCGCCGCCGGCCTGCGCGACCAGCTTGCCGGTCTCGCGCAAATTCCACGGCATCAGCATCACCTGCTGCGCGATCACGTTCCATTTCGAGCGCGAGCGCAGCAAGTTCAGCGCGAGCCAGAGCTCTTGGCGACCGCCCATGAGCGTCGCGTGCTCGTCGAGGATGCCGGCGGCGTCGAACAGCTTCTCGTGGAACACGCCTTGCTCGAGGATCCCGGCCGTCACGGGATCAGTGTCGGCGTCGGTGGTGCCGAAGCCGTCCTCGGCGGGCTGATCGGTGCGGAATTGGCGCGTGTCGAGCACGTGCAGGTCGGCGAGGTCGCCGAATTGCAGACGCCGGAACACCTGAAAGTCGTCGCCGTCGGACGCGAGCAGCGTGCGCACCGGCATCGTCTCGGCGTAGACCTGGTAAGCGTTCTTGCGCCGCTCGGCGAACGCGGCGCCTTGATACGGCGCGCCCTCCTCCGCGACGAGCCCCGCGTAGTTGTTGTCCACCTCGTGGTCGTCGGGCGTCACGATGAAGGGGAAGCGCGCGTGCGCGTCTTGCAGGTGCGCGTCGAGCCGATAGAGCGCGTAGCGGTTGCGGTAATCCGCGACGGAGAAGATCTCCACCGGCGGGTGGCTCCGGCCCGGCAGCGGCGACGGGCTGCCGTCCTCGTAGATGTAGTCGCCGACGAACACGACGAAATCGAGGTCCTGCGCCGTGATGTCGGCCCACGCCGGGTAGTAGCCCGCGATGAAGTGCTGGCACGACGCAACCGCGAAGCGCATGTCCTCGGTGCGGCAATGCTCGCCGCCGGACTGGCGGAAGCGCCGCAGCGGATCGGCGTGCGGGAAGGTGCGCGTGCGGCCCACGCGGCTCGATTGGCCGCGATACTTGCCCTGGCCGACGAAGCGGTAGTAGAGCCACTGGTCCGCCGGCAACCCGCCCACGAGCAGACGCACGGTGTGGCCGACCTCGGGCCGCGCGACGGCGACGCCCTGCTTCACGATCCTACGCATGCCCGGATCGAGCGCCACTTGCCAGCCGACCGCGATCGGCTCGTTCGGCAAGCCGCCGCCCGCGAGCGGATCGAGCGCGGCACGCGTCCAGAGCACCACCGAGTGCTCGTCGGGGTCGCCCGATGCCACGCCGAGCGGGAACAGCGACGTGCCCTCCGCCCAGGCGTCGCCGCGCATGCCGCGCAGGAACGCGGGCGCGATCACGAGGCCGGCAGTCGCGGCCGCGTTTTTCAGAAACGTTCGGCGGTGGAACGACTGGGACTTGAGGCTAGGCCGTCGTTGGTTGCGCACGTCGGGGCTCCTTGAATGAAGGTGGCCCCCTGATCGTGGCGGTTCAGCTTGTCAGTCAGGTGACGATGACGTTCGGGGAATGTGACGCCACCACGTGAACGACGTAACTCAGTAACAAGCGCCGGGCCACTGCGTCCCGTAGGTGACGAACCCGTTCTCGTGCCGCGACAACGCCGGCTCTTCGCCAAATCAGCCCGCCGGCGGCGGCGACTCGATCAGCACCACGAACAGGTTGTTGGGGTCGCGCACGATCGCGACCTTGAGCTTGTTGTTGCCGGCCGGGAGCTCGAGCGCCTTGCCGCCGGTCGACACGACCTCGCCGCCGAAGCGCTTGAACGCGGCGATCGCGGCGTCGAGGTCACGCACGCGAATCTGCATGCGCGTCGAGCCGGGATCCTGCAGCCTGCCCACCACCGTCTTGCGATCCACGCCCGAGAACTCTATGAAGCGCAGCTCGAAGCCCGACGACGGCACTTGCAGCAGGCCGACGCGGTACTTGCCGCCGTCCACGCCGAGCGCTCCCAGCACCGTCGCATCGCCGCTGGCCTCGCCGGGCGCGCTCTTCAGCTTCAATCCGAGCGCATCGCTGTAGAGGCTCATCGCCTTCGCGACGTCGCTGACCGTGACGCGCACGGCCATGGCCACGACGTTCGCAGTGAGCGGCGCTTGGGTCTCCGGCAGTTGCGCGGGTTGCGCGATCTCGACGAAGTGACCGGCTGGGTCCTTCACGACGGCGATCCGCAAGCCGCTCTGCCCGATCGCGACCGGCTTGCCGCCGCGGGTGACGACCGGCGCGCCGAGGCGTTCGAGACGCGCGAGCGTGGCGTCGAGGTCGCGCACGGTCGCGACCAGCGTAACGGCGCCGGGATCCTGGGCCCGGCGCTCGAGCGGCTTGCCGTTCGCGGCCGAGATCTCGACGATCTCGACGCCGCCCGCAACCGCCGGCGTGCGCGCGATCTGCCAGCGAAGCTTCGCGTCGGGCAGGCCGAACATGTCGCGCAACGCCGCATTGTCGTTCGCGTCGCCGGGCGCCCCCTGCGGATCCAGGCCGAGACCGTCGCGATAGAAGGCGACGGCTTTGTCGAGGTCGGCCACGATCGGGCTGAAGTAATTGCCGGAGCCGACGACGAGGCCGGTCGGCGGCGGGCCGTTTTGCGGCGGGGCCGCCGGCGGCTGCGCGTGAACGAGTGACACTCCGAGCGTCAACGACGCTCCGAGAGCGAGCGTCCGAAGATTCAGCTTTCGCACGAGACCCCCCTTAACCCAAATAGACGAGCTAAATTACCACCGCGTCGCTCTCGGGGGTACGGCGCCCGCCGGGGGGGAACATGACGGGTAGCGCCGAATCGTTCCTAAGTCCAATCGCTCCGGAGTAGCCACAGCGGCAAATTAATGCCGTATGAAGAGCCGCCGTCTCGCTGTCGTCCTCGCGCTGTGGCTTTGCTCGGCTGCCACCGCGCAGCCGCCGCCACTCGAGGCGTTCGCCGCGCTGCCGGCGATGCAATCGCCGAGCCTATCGCCCGACGGCCAGCGCATCGCATTCATCACGCACGTGGACAAGGGAAGCTTCGTGTATGCGTCGCGCCTCGCAAGCCAGCAAGCGGACGCGGTCGTCGACGTGAATGCGCTCAAGGCGCGCAGGCTCTCGTTCGCAAACAACGACACGCTGCTGCTGCTCTCGAGCGAGACCGAAACGGTGCCATTCGCCGCTCGAATGACCGAGGCGTTGGCGCCGTACGGCATCGATCTTTCCGGTGAGCTCAACATCCGGCAACTGATCCGCGGAGGCGGCACGCGCGCGATCGGCGGCGGACTGGGCGTGCGAGAAAACCGGCTCATCGGCTACGAGCGCGCGACCGGGCGCGTGCTGTTTCCATTGTTCGAAGGCGACGGCGACCGAGTCCTCTACTCGGTGGACGCGAAGAGCGACCTCAAGTGGAAGGTCGACGACGGCCCCCGCTTCACGCGGGACTGGGTCGTCGACGAGAACGCCGTGCCGCGCTACCGCGTGGAGTACACCGAGAAGAACGACAACTTCCGCATCTTTCGCAAGGAGGATCGCTGGGAGCTGTTCGTCGCGCTGACGCTCGACGTGCCGGAGCTCGACGTGCTCGGGCTCGACAAAGATGGCGAGCTGATCGTCGGAGTGCGGCCGGCCGACGGCGGCCGCTACGGTCTCTACGTGGTGACCGCCGACGGCAGGCTCGGACGGGCCCTCTACAAGCACGACGCGCGGGACGTTTCGGACGTGCGCATCGACCCGTACACCAACCGCGTCGTCGGAGCGCAAGTGTACGGGGAGAGCCCCGTATGGTTCGACGACGGTCTCGCGAAGCAGCAGGCGGCGCTCGACGAGACGTTCCGGGGCGAGTCTCCGCGGATCGTGAGCTGGTCGGAGGAGCGTTCGCGGTTCATCGTGAGCACCACACCCAACGATCGCGCGCCGGCGTTCTATCTCTATGACGCGAAAGCCTCGACCGCGAACCAGATCGGGAGCACCTATCCGGTGCTCGACCGCGGCGGGTTGCCGCCGCGCTTGCCGTACGTTTACAAGGCGCGCGACGGCGTAGATATTCCCGGTTATCTCACGCGACCGCGCGGCGTAGACGGCGCCGCCCCGCTCGTGCTGCTGCCGCACGGCGGCCCTGCTGCCCACGACGTGGAGGGCTTCGATTGGCTCGCGCACTTTCTCGCGTCACGAGGCTACGTGGTGCTGCAGCCGAACTTTCGCGGCTCGGACGGCTATGGCCGCGCGTGGGAGGACGCGGGCCATGGCGGCTGGGGCATCGGCGTGATGCAGCATGACTTGAGCGATGGAGTGGCGGCACTCGTGGCCGCCGGCATCGCGGATCCGAAACGGGTCTGCATCGTGGGCGCAAGCTACGGCGGCTATGCCGCGCTCGCGGGCGCCACGTTCACGCCGGAGCTGTATCGGTGCGCGATTGCGTTCGGCGGCGTCTCCGACTTGCGCGACATGGTCACGCTCCAGAGCGGCCGCAGGGACTACAGGAGCGCAGCGGTGTCGTACTGGGAGGAATCGTTGGGCATCGAAAACGCGAACGGCTCGCGCGCCAAGCTCGAAGCGGCTTCGCCCGCGCAGCACGCGGAGCGCGTGCAAGCCGCGGTCCTGCTGATTCACGGCCGCGACGATTCCGTCGTGCCGATCGGCCAGAGCAAAACCATGGAGCGCGCGCTGCGCAATGCCGGCAAGACGGTGCGGCTCATCGAGCTCGAGAGCGAGGATCACTGGCTCTCGCTCGCACCCACGCGCCTCGAGGCGCTGCGGGCCATCGACTCGTTCCTCGCGGAGCAGCTCGCCGGCCCTTGATGGCCCTTAGTGACCATTCGCGCGAGCTTCTACCGCAGCGCGTGCCGGCGAATCGTCTCCGCGACGCAGCACGTGAGCTTGCGCGCCGTCGGCAGGTGCAGGAACTCGTTCGGCCCGTGCGCGTTCGACTCGGGGCCGAGCACGCCCGTGATCAGGAACTGCGCGTCCGGAAACCGCTCGCCGAGCATCGCCATGAACGGAATCGTGCCGCCTTCGCCCATCCACATGGCCGGCGCGCCGTAGTGGCGGCGTGAAGCCTCGTCCACCGCGCGCTCGAGCCAGGGCGCCGTCGGCGGCGCGTTCCA
>DASQOL010000130.1:0-24841 GCA_035644475.1 Gammaproteobacteria bacterium
CTTGCTGATGCCCAAGCCCGCGAGCGTGTTGGCCGAGCCGGTGGTCATGATCCACTCGGTGCTCGTGCCGTCCGGGTTCTTCACCTCGAGGTGCATCGCGCCGTGAGGGTTGGTGAACGCCACTCGGGTGAGCGTTCCCGAAACCGTACCTTCCTTCTTGATGTCGTACACGCCCGAGAGGGAGTGGTGGGCCAGAGCCGAGCCGCTCGCCAGCAACCACCCGCACACGGCGACACATCCCAACATTCGCTTAATCATTCGCGCACTCCCCAGCAAAGATTTGATCGGCACCCGATGCCGTTGACGTTCCGAGACATAACACGGGATCACGGCCCGTTCAGCGTACCATCGGCGCCCGTTCCGGCTCAATTTACGAGGCTGGAGAATCGTCTAGAGGCGCCGTTGCGTGGCCGGTGGGCCGGCTGCCGACAGGCTGCCGCAGATGTCAAACGGCCGGGCCTGGGGCGCGTAGTCGCCGCGTCGCAGCGTGTATAGCACCACGACTACCCGGTCACGACGACGGCGAGCAGCCCACCGGCCGGCGCGTTAGGCTTGCCGTCGATGCTCTATCACGCCGTGCGTCCGATTCTCTTCAAGCTCGATCCCGAGCGCGCCCACCGGCTCGCGTTGCAGGCGCTGAGCGTGGCGGCACGGTTGCCCGCGCGCCGTCCCACGGGCTTGCCGGTGGAGCTCATGGGCATTCGCTTTCCGAACCGCGTCGGTCTCGCCGCCGGCTTCGACAAGAACGCGGAGGCGCTGGACGGGCTCGGCCGGCTCGGTTTCGGTTTCATCGAGGTGGGCACGGTCACGCCGCGGCCGCAGGGCGGCCAACCTCGGCCGCGGTTGTTTAGGCACCCGCAGGCCAACGCGCTGCTCAACCGGCTCGGCTTCCCGAACGACGGCGCCGCGGCGGTCGCGAGCCGTCTGCGGCGGCGGCGGTACCGGGGCGTGCTCGGCGTGAACATCGGCAAGAACGCCGAGACGCCGCTCGACCGTGCGATCGACGACTACGTGAGCTGCCTGCGAGCGCTGCACGACGTCGCGGACTACATCGCGTTGAACATCTCTTCCCCGAACACCGCGGCGCTCAGGGATCTTCATCACCCCGAGCGGCTGGAGCCGTTGTTGTCCGGTGTATTGGCGGAGCGGGACAGGCTCCTTCGCGGCGGCTCTCGACGGCTGCCCGTGCTCCTCAAGGTATCGCCCGATCTCGAGCGGGACGCGCTGCGCGACGCGGCGCAGGTTGTGAGGCGCGTGTCGTTGGACGGGCTCATTGCGACCAACACGACGGTGCAGCGCACAGGCGTGAACGCGGACTGGGCGGATCGGTCCGGCGGGCTCAGCGGCGCGCCGTTACACGATCTCGCGCTGGCCGCGGTGACGGCGCTGCGCGAGCTCATGGGGCCCGCGTTCCCGATCGTCGGCGTGGGCGGAGTCGACTCCGTGGCGAAAGCGATGGCGATGCGGGCGGCGGGCGCCGATCTCGTGCAGATCTACACCGGACTGGTGTATCGCGGTCCGGCGCTCGTCGGCAGGCTCACGCGTTTGCTGCAATGAGCTCGCGGGCAAACCGCGCGACTTCGGTGGTATTTTTCGTGTACGTTGCACGTCGGATCGGATGGACGTCGCCGGGATCGGGGGGCGACGCAGGGGGAGCGCCCGGTGCCGTTTGTGTCTCCGTATCGACGCACGAGCTCGAGTCTTCGAGCACGATTGCGCTACCTGCCGCTGGTCGCCTTGGCCGTGCTCGGCGCGGTTTTGGGGTCGCGTCCGGCGGCCGCGCAGTGGGTCGGCTATCCGACGGCGGGAGTGCCGCGCACGGCCGACGGCAAGGTGGACATGGCGGCGCCGGCGCCGCGGATGCCGGACGGCAAGCCCGACTTCTCCGGCATCTGGAGCACGGCGGATCGCAGCCGCGCGACCGAGGCCGGCGACGTCGCGAGCGACGGCAACGACGTCTCGTCCTCGCGCTACATGGCGAACTTCGGCGCCGAGATGCCGGGAGGGTTGCCGTATCAACCGTGGCTCGTGCCGATCGTGAAGGAGCGCACGGCCAACCTCGCGATCGACGACCCGCACATCCGCTGTCTGCCCGACAACTTTCTGCGCGCGTACGGGCTGCCGCACATGCTCAAGTTCATCCACAAGCCGGACATCCTGGCGGTGCTCGACGAGATGAACGCGGGCTACCGTCAGGTGTTCACCGACGGCCGGCCGTTGCCCGATGCGCCGGCGCCCGCGTGGCAAGGCTATTCGTCGGCGAAGTGGTCCGGCGACACGCTCGTGATCGACACGATCGGGCTGCGCGACGACACCTGGATCGATTGGAACGGCAGCGTGCTGACGGAGTCGGCGAAGGTGCGCGAGGAAATGCGCCGGCCCGACTTCGGTCACCTCGAGATCAAGGTCACCGTCAACGATCCGAAGGCCTACACGAAGCCTTGGACGGTGATGCTCCGGCAGCGCATCGTCGTCGACGCGGAGCTCATCGACGAGGTGTGCTTGGAGAACGAGCAGTTCGCGCAGCACACCCAGGGGATTCGGCAATTGCCGAAAGAGCCCGCCCCGGCGCAATGATCGACCGTAGAGGACGAGGACGCCACATGACGACGACCAGCAGAGCCGCCGTGCTTTCGTTGATTGCGAGCACGCTCACGTTGTCGTTGCCCGCGTATGCACACCACTCCTTTCCAGCGGAGTACGACGCCTCGAAGCCGGTCATGCTCACCGGCAAGGTCACGAAGGTGGAGTGGACCAATCCGCACATCTTCATCTACATCGACGTGGCCGACGCGAAGACCGGCGCCGTCGCGAACTGGGCGCTCGAGCTCGGCGGGCCGAACTCGCTGCTGCGCTTGGGCTGGAAGCGCGACTCCCTGAAGGCCGGCGACGTCGTGATCGTCGAGGGGAGCCTCGCGCGGACCGTCCCCAATCTCGCGAACGCGAAGACGATCGTGATGGCCGAGACGGGTAAGCGCATGCTCGCGGGGTCGAGCGGCCCGGCGACTTCGGAGGGACAGCGCTAGCACGAAGCTTGGTTCCGCCGCGCCTCGGCCTCGTGCGCCGACGAGTGGGGAGTGAGAGATGCTGCAGGATCTGAAGGCCGCCTGCCGAGAGCTGGTCAAGAGCCCCTGGTTCACCTGCGTCACGGTGCTCACGCTCGCGCTCGGGATCGGCGCGAACACGGCGATCTTCGGCGTCGTGAATCGGCTGTTGCTGAATCCGCTGCCGTATCAGGGCAGCGAGCAGCTTGTCTATCTGCGGCTCGGCAGCACGCGCGCCACATTCGGCTATCCCACGTACAATTTCGTCGCCCGCATGTGGCGCGACGAAGCGCGCTCGCTCGACGGCGTCGAGGCGTACGAGCTTCACGACATGCTCGCCTACGACGACGGCGGCGCGCGCGTCGTGCACGCGATGCGGATCACGCCGGGGCTCCCGGCATTCCTCGGAGTTGCGCCCGCGCTCGGCCGCGGATTCTCCGCCGGTGACGCGGCGGCCGACGCGCCGGCCGTGGTCATGCTGAGCTACCAAAGTTGGCAGCGCGACTACGCGGGCGCCCGCGACGTGCTCGGTAGGGCGGTGACGCTCGACGGCACGTCGCACGTCGTCGTGGGGGTGATGCCTCCCCGCTGGGACGCGTTCGCAAGAGTGCGCGCCGACCTATGGGTGCCGCTGCGTCTCGAGACTGCCGTGGCGGGGTTCGCGTCCGTCGAAGTACTCGGCCGGCTCCGGCCGGAGGTCCCCGTCGCCGCACTGAAGAGCGAGCTCGAGGCGCTCGTCGCGCGCGCGAGCGCCGAGGCGGCTCGACCGCTCGGTGCGGATGTGGTCGAGACCATCGTTGCGCGCGTCGTGCGGCCGTCGGAGGACGTCGCGGTGAACGCCCGCGACGCGGTGCTCGTGATGATGGGGGCGGTGGGCCTCATGCTGCTGGTCGCGTGCTCGAACGTGGCCAACCTGTTTCTTGCCCGGGGCGCGACGCGCGCGCGCGGGCTCGCTCTGCGCGCCGCGCTCGGAGCCAGCCGCTGGCGGCTGGTGCGGGCGCAGCTCACGGAATGCGTGGTCCTCGCGCTCGCCGCCGGCATGGCCGGTCTCGCGATCGGTTGGCTCACGCTCTCGCTGCTCGTGCGGCTTCAGCCGCAGAGTTTGCCCGCGCTCGACGACGTGCGTCTCGACCCCGCCGTTCTCACGTTTACGTTCGGCGTCTCGGTGGTCACGGCGCTGCTGTTCGGCGCGGCGCCGGCGTTTCAGGCCGCTTCCGCCAAGCTTGCGGACGCGCTGCGGCACGGTGCATCGGGCGTCGTGCGCAGCGGCGCCGGCGCGGGCTTCAGAAAGGTGCTCGTCGCGGCGCAGATGGCGATCTCGGTGGTTTTGCTCGTGAGCGCCGGGTTGCTCGTGCGCAGCGTGATCAACCTGCAGCACGTGGACGTGGGCTTCGACACGCGCAACCTGTTCACGGCGCAGCTGTCGCTGCCGCGGTCCCGCTACGCAACCCCCGCGAGCCGTGACGAGCTGGCGCAGCAGCTACTCGAGAGGGTGCGCACGCTGCCGGGCGTCGTTGCCGCCACGCAGGCCTACATTGCGCCGCCCAACTACGTGATCACCGGCGGTCTGCTCGAGATCCGCGGAGCCGTGCTGAGCGATACCGATGCGCGCGGCGGTTACCCGTTCAACTTCGTGCGGCCGAACTACTTCGAGATGCTGGGCATTCGGCTGCTCGAAGGGCGCACGTTCACGGCCGACGAGGTGCGGACGGGCGCCGCAGTGATCGTCAACCGCGCGGCGGCGCAGCGTTTCTGGCCGCAAGGGAACGCGGTTGGCGCGGAGCTCCATCTCGTGGGCAACTGGGCGACGGTGGTGGGCGTTGCCGACAACATCGTCTCCGGTTCCCTGGGCACGCGGAGCGACCGGCCGCAGTTCTATTGGCCGTTTCAGGCGGATCGCGCGCCCACGTTCATCGGAGCGACGCCGAACCTCACTGTGCTCGTGCGCGCGGCGGACGATCCCGCGCCGGCTGTGGGCGCGTTCCGTGCGGCGACGAAAGCGCTCGACCCCGAGATCGCGATCCAGAACGTCCTGCTCACCGAGACGGCGCTCGCGCGCTCGATCAACGGTCCGCGATTCAACATGGCGCTCATGACGGCGTTTGCCTTGATCGCGCTGGCGCTCGCCGCCGTCGGACTCGCCGCGGTTATCGGCTACGAGGTCAACGAGCGCACGCACGAGATCGGCGTCCGAGTGGCGCTCGGCGCGCGGGCGGAGGACGTGCGCCGACTCGCGATGAAACACGGTCTCACTCCGGCGCTCGTCGGCGTCGTTCTCGGCTTGTTGGGCGCTCTTGCGGCGACCAAGGTTGCGGCCACGCTGCTGTATGGCGTGACGCCGCGCGATCCCCTCACGTTCGCGAGCGTGGTCGGCGTGCTCGTCGTGGTCGCGCTCGCCTCCAGCTGGGTGCCGGCGAGACGCGCGGCGCAGGTCGATCCCATCGTGGCGCTGCGCGCCGACTAGCTTGGCTGCCTAGCTCGCGCTCGCGGCCTCTATTTCACGCCGGCATCCGAGCGATAGACCGTACGGGCTTGCTCGACGAACGGGGCGGGCATCACCGTCGCGCGGATCTTGAACGGCACGTGAGCTTCGACTTGCGCCTTCGAGGACGGCTTGTCTTCGCCCCAGATGAGGATCACCTCGGTGCCCGGCTTGGCGAGATCGGCGTCGATCGTGCCGAGCGACAGGATCGCGCGCTCGTTGGCCGAGTAGCCCGTCCAGGTCGATATCCCGACCACCTTGCCGTTCACTTCGATGCGGTCGGCGTGGAAGGTGTCGTATAGCGACATCGGCAGGTTGATGAATTTCGCGAGCGGGCCCTTGTGAAACATGGAGCCGTAGGCCGCGGCGGTGTCGTCGCCGTTCCACACGAAAGTGACCTTCTTGCGCCGCCCGGTCTTGCCCTCGGCGACCATGGTCTCCAGAGCTCCGCGCCCGATGAAGTCGTGATCGAAGCCGATGATGCGGCCGTAGTCGAGCTCGTAGGGCGTGAAGTAGTAGTCCTCGATGTTCTTCGAGTGGAAGCTGCCGCCGAGCGGGGAGGTCGTCTCGTAGGCATTCTCGGTCAGCCATTCGCGATAGGGCTTCATCTTGTCGCCCGAGTAGATCGCGGGCAGTGGGCGCGGCAGCCAACCCGACTCCAGCGCGTTCGTGTGGTAGGCGCGGCCGCCGACCTCGACCATGCCGTGCTTCTGTCCGGCCTCGAGCAGCGCGGCGTGGATGACGTCGTTGTCCGCCCAGGGCCCCCACAGCTCCAAGCCGGGCTCGCCCGCCATGCCGTGGCGCAGCGCACGCACTTCCTTGCCCGCGATCTTCAAGCGCGTCATGTGGAAGAACCGCAGCTTCGGCGGCTCTTGACCCGTGGCCTCGCGGATCACGTTCATCGCGCCCGGACCCTGGACTTGGTACCGGTACAAGATGGGATCGCCCTTCCGATAGAAGGAGTTGTCGTCGCGCCACACGCGCACGTCGTAGCCGCCGGTGGCGGCGTGGTAATGCAGCCAGTTGATCGACGGCGGAATGCCGACGGCCTGGTACTCGTCCGGCTCGAGGTGGAAAAGGATGTTGTCGCCGATGATGTAACCGTCGTAGTTGACGGCCACGAACTGCTTGGCCATGTCGACGGGGAAGCTCGCAACGCTGTTGACCGCGAGCTTGCTGATCAGCTTGAGCGCATCGGGACCCTTGATGTTCAGGTCAGCCATGTGGTGTGACTGATCGAACAGCACCGACGTGCGGCGCCAGGCCAACTGCTCGTCGCGCCAGTTCGTGAACTCCGGCACGACGCGGGGCACCACGGCTGGCGGAGTCTTTGATTCCCACAGCAGATTGACCGGACCACCGGCGTTTCTGATCGCTTCCTCGAGACTCTTCGCCATGCTCGCTCAACTCCAAAAAAATAGTGCCAACCCGCGCTGGGGCGCCTATTGTGACACGCCGTCGAAGCCCTCGGCTCGTCGAGCGGCGCTGGGCTATGCTTGCGCGGCTCGATCAAGGTTGCCCACCCAGCGAGGTATTTCCATGAAGCTTGCCGTCGTGACTTTGGCTATCGGTACGGCTCTCGCCGCGACCAGCGCCGCGCAGCCGCCGAAGAAATTCATGGGTGGGCCGGTGACGATCGAGGATCAGGGCAGCTTCTTCGTGGGCGGCGTGACGAAGGTGAGCGAGTACGCGGCGATCCCGTTCGCGCCGCCGGGTCAAACGCCGCCTGCGCCCACGCCGCAGCAGATCACGATCGGCCAGATGTACGTCCAGTTCGAAATTCCCGCGCGCAAAGCCGGGCCGGGCTGGCCCGTGATCATGGTGCACGGCTCTACGCATACCGGCGCCGCTCTGGAGTCGACGCCGGACGGCCGCGAGGGTTGGTATCCGTACTTCGTTCGCAAAGGCATCGCGACCTACGTCGTCGACCAATCGGGGCGAGGGCGCTCGGGCTTCGATCAGTCGGTGTTGCAAGAAGCCGAGGTGCGGCTGCTGGCGGGCGACACCGCCCGCGCCGCCGAGCTCATCCCGAACTTCGGACGCATCACCGACACGGGGGCTTGGACGGCGTGGTTCGGCCATCTCGTGCCGGCGGGCTCGAACATCACCAACGGCAGGCTGATTCGCCACGGCGATCCCGGCGATCCGCAGCTGCCGGGCGAAGACAACCCGCATGTCGCGCCGCTGTTTCCCTTGGATGCAGTGGCCGAGTACTACAAGCAGCTCGTGCCGAACGCGGAAGTCACGCTGCCCGGCTCCACGTGCGCGACTTGCACCCCGCAGGCGCTAGCGCCGGCCAACACGTGGACGCCGCAAAATCTCGCGACGCTCGTCGAGCAGCTCGGTGGCGCAATCGTCGCAACGCACTCGCAGTCCGGAATCATGGGTCACCACATGGTTCGGATACTCAAGGAGCGCGGCAAGCTCGATCTCGTGAAGGGGCTCATCACGATCGAAGGCGGTTGCTCGCTGCCGCAGAGCGGGCTCACGGCGCAAGACTTCGACACGATCCCGTATCTCGCACTCAAAGGCGATTACACGCCGACCAGCGCGCAGTGTCAGGAGACGGTGGACGCGATCAACGCGCGGCGCGCCGCGGGCATGGGCGCCGCCAAGGCGGAGTACGTGAAGCTCGACGAGCGCGGCATGCTCGGCGTGACCCACATGATGATGCTCGACTCGAAGAACCTCGAGATCGCCGATCTCATGATCGACTGGGTCGGGAAGAACGTCGCGAAGGCGCCGCGACGGCGTTGAAAAGAAAAAGGGCCGGAGCTACGTCTGTAGCGCCGGCCCTTGGATACGTCCGAGGTGGCCGCGGAGACTAGTGCCGCCACTGCGAGGTGACTTGCTCGCGTTCGCCGTCGATGCAGTTGCCCCGCTCCCCGATGACCGTCTGATTGGCGGAGAGCTTCATGGTTCGCGGAGTCATGACCCACGGTTGGACGAGCACGACCGGGTCATCAACCGTCACTTCGTAGAGCAGCTCGTTGCCCTTGCGCGTGAGCTTCTCGATGACGTGCATCTTGTCGGAATGGAACTTGCCGCCGCGCCCGAGCCAGGTCTCATCGCCGAGCGATATGGAGTCGAGAACGAGCGTGTCGCCTTCCCAGGTGCCGATCGTGTATCCGTAGTACGTGGGATCGAGAGCCCGTTGCGGATCGCGAGGACGCCCGTCGAGCGGAATCATGCGGAACTCGGCGTAACCGCCGCCGCCGTCGAGCCCACCCCTGTAGAGGAAGGTGAGGTCTTTCTCGGTGGCGAAGATCCGCGAGGGCGGTCCCGTGCGGACCAGTCCGAGCGGCAGACAGGTCATGACCGGGTCGTCGCGGTTCGTCCACTCGTCGAGCGCGACGACCTTGTCCCAGAACTCGGGCTTGTACACCGGCTGATTCGGATCGAGCCGCATCGGATGCATGAACGCGAAGTCCTGGCTCTGATTGGTCCACTCCATACAGACGGGCTGGTAGGGAGTGCACCGCCGGAACATCCCGCCGGGGACGGAGCGCTGAGCGCCCGAGACCGTTTGCCAGGAACCCGTCAGGTCAGGCTTGCCGCCCGGCAGCCTGGGCGTCTCTTTCGTGTCCGGAGCCAACCCGCCGCCGCCGAACTGCGCGTATGCCCCCGTGCCGACGAAACCGAGGAGCAACCCGGTGACCGCCGCGAGCCGCAATCCAATGATTCGTTGTTTGCCCATGAGCCGAACCCTCTCTTTCGAAGTGACCGGCGCCATCCGTGAGGCGCCAGCCAGAAATTGCATCACTTGACCGGACCGGCCTTCTGCACGCTGGCCGGCACCGGGATCGGTGTGTACAGCTGGTAGATCTTGGTGAGCGTCGTTTTCGTATCGCGGACGACCTTGCCGTTACGGCTTTCAACGATCCTGCCGGGCCAAAGGGCCTCGATCTTGGCCAAGGGATTGTTGAAGTCGGCGAAGCCGCTGTAGACGAACTCCGTCGTGTTCGTCCCGTGCTTCACCACGACGCGTTCCGGCATGTATTTCTCGTCGAGCGTGACCGTTGTCGTCGCCCCGGCGATCCCCGGGAACGGATACGTGATGATCGCGTTTTTCCCTTCCCAGGCGAGGGTCGCGGTTCCCTTCACTCCGGCCGCGGCCTGCTTGTCGAGCAGGGTGGCGGGATTCTGGACAAACTCCTCCGTTAGGGTCACACCCGCCGCCGCGGCAATGGCTGCCTTCGCCACGCCGTGGGGGTTGGCCCACAGACGGATCAGCCGCTCCTCGAGCGCCGCAGGCTTCGGCGTGGCCTTGCCTTGGCCGGGGACGAGCTCCGCGCCGGGACGATCCTCGTCCCAGACATAGCGGCCCGCGAACGTTTCGACGTTCTTGTAAACGCTGCCGTTAGCGCGTTTGCACTCGATCTCGGTGCGGGATCCCGGAATCTGGTAGTTGGCCCCGACGTGGTACTTCGTCGTCGTGCAGGATTGCCCGTCGACCTGGATCGTGCCCTCGCCCTCGTACTGGAGCGTGCCGACGAGCTCGGGCTCGTTCTGGCCCCGCAGCATCCCCATGTGCCACGTCCAATTGTAGAGGACGGCTTTCATGTCCTTGGCGTCGGGTGCGGGTGTGAAGGGCGGCGCTCCGCCGCCGAAGCCACCACCTCCGCCTCCGCGGCCCTGCGCCGCTGGCGGCGGTCCGCCTGCTGGCGGCGGTCCGGCCCCCTGGGCCTGCGCTGCTGGCGGTCGCCCGCCCCCCTGGCCCTGCGCGCAAACTGGCAGCGCGCAGCTCAGCGCGACGGCGGCTGTAAACGCGCCCGTCGCGACAGATCGTCGAATCGACATCACTCCCCCCTTGAAACAGGACGGCTCAGTCTGTGCCGTCGCCCTGGAAAAGCTTGAACTTCTGGTCACCGAGCTGGAGCTGTCGGATGAAGCCCGCCGGATTGCCGTTGCGCGCCGGAAGCGCCGTGATCTTGAGGATCTCGCCCGCCTTGATCGCTTCCTTGTTCACGCCCGCTCGCGTCAGCACCTGGATCGAGGCGGTGGTCAGAACCCACTCCGTGACCGTGCCGTCGGGGTTCTTCACGCCGAGGTGCAGGTTCGAGTGCGGATTGACGAAATTCAGTTTGAGGAGCTCGCCCTCGAGGACGATTTCCTTGTTGAGGTCGTACGCGCTGGCTACGGCGTGATGTGCCTGCGCTGCCGCGCCGACCGTGAGAAATCCGCCCAGCGCGACCGACCGAATAACCCATTTGTTCATCGCTGCTCATCCCGTGTTGAGGAAACGCCGGCCGATCCTAGCATGTGTCGCCGAGGCCGCAAGCGGCCTTGGTGCGTGCCCAAGTAAACTTAACGCTCGGTCCGGTGGGGTTGAGCTTATGACCGGTCAATCCACACTCGCGCCGCCGACTCGGTGTAAATGGGCGCCGGTTGCGCGAGCGACCGGACGGTCGCGAACGGCGCTTTTGCGGCGAAACCGGCGAGGTCTACTGTCGTGCGGTCCAGCGCTCAACCATGGTTAGACCGTCTGCTCCGACCATCGGTCGCTCAGCTGGCCGCGCGATCGACCTAGGCATCGAGACGTACCCCGCGCTCGGGTTCGAAGGCGCCGGATGCGGGGCCAGCCGCGCGTAACGCCACGCCTCCTGGTAGCGCGCTTGTGCGGTGTCGCCGGTCGGATCCGTGAGCGTGACGATCTCGTTGTACCCCAACCCATCGACCTGCCGGAGATACTCGTCCGCCGTGTATTCGCCCTGGTTGGCTTCGGCGGCTTTCGCGCCTTCATTCCAGATGTCGTGCAGTGCCAGCACGAACACCTGACGACGCGCCGGTGACAGCTTCTCTTCGAATGCGGCCATCGATTTCTCGAAGCTGGCCTGGCTGGTTCCGTCGACGCGCAGAGAGCGCCACCCGGCTGCGCTGGCGGTGCCCGCGAGTGCGACGGCCAACACCGCAACTATGAGCTTCAGCATCTGACATCCTCCTACTCGGGGCATAAAGCGCCGTCTGCTCGTTCAAAAGGACGTGATCGTAGGATAGTACCAACTGACCAGCCCTTGCCCGCGGAAAACGCGCCCACGGTTGCGCGGGCCGATGCCCGACGACGCTCGGTCGGTACCGAACGGCGAGGATTGCCTACCAGTGGAATAACCCCCCGACCTCGCCCGTTGTCGTCATACCGGAGGCAAGAAATGCTCCGGCTGGGTATCGGGTTTGAGTGTGACACGCGTCACGTAGGGTCGACGGAAACGCTGCAATATTTAACGCGGGCGTGGGGACACCCTAATCAACGTTGCAGGAGTTACCTATGAACGTCTCGAGTTTGATCTTCTGCGCCGCCCTTGCATCGAGCGGCGTCGCCCTCGCTCAGAATTCGACGAATGCGCAAGGCAGCGCATCGGCTCGATCGAGCACGTCCGTATCGGCGGATCGGAGCGGCGCGGCCGCATCGCACGACAGCGCCGCATCGGCGGCCGCGACGTCGGATCATGCGTCCGCGGGGGCCGCGCAGGGCATGGAAATGAATGCCACGCTGTCGCGGTCGGTCGACACGCGCAATGCCAAGCCCGGCGACGAGGTCAGGGCGACTCTAGCGCACGACGTCGAGTCCGGCGGCCAAGTCATGTTCCGCCGCGGGACCACGCTCGTGGGCCATGTCACCGAAGCGAAGCCGCGCGATCGGCATGCAGAAGGCGGCGGCGATTCGAGGCTCGGCATCGTGTTCGAAAGGGCCGTGCTCAAGGATGGCAGCGAAGTCCCCGTGAACGCCACGATTCGGGCGGTTGCAGCGGCAGAAGCGGCGGCTTTGAGTGGTCAGCAGAGCATCGGTAGCCATGCTGCCGGCGGCGGCGGCGGCGCGGCCGCTGCGGGCGGCGGTTTGGTGGGTGGCGTAGCCGGCAGCGCCGGCGGGGTGCTCGGCACCGCCGGTTCGCTTGGCGGCGGCGTCGGCGGCGCCGCTCGCGGCACGTTGGACGGCGCTTCTGCAGGCGCGGTCCAGGGGTCGGCGGGAGCGGTGGGCGGGCTCAACGCCGCCGGCAGTCTCATGTCCGGTAGTCGCGGTGCATTCGGTATGCACGGCGTCGACCTCGCATCCGCGGCCGCGGGCAGCGCGCAGGGCTCCGTGCTGACATCGCGGACCGATAACGTCGCGCTCGGTCGCGGCTCGCAGATGCTGCTGGTCACGGGCGCCAGCGCGGCGGGTGGTGCGCAAGGCGCGGGGGCTACCGACCTCGGCGGCGCGGCCGGGCGAGCTGCGGGCAACGCAGCGGCTACCGGCAGTGCGGAGGGCGCTGGCGGTGCCAACGTCGAAAGCGCCGCCGGACGAGCTGCGGGTAACGCAGCAGCCTCGGGAACCGCGACCGGTTCGGCGTCGGGTGCGTCTCGCCGGCGGGACTAAGAGCCGCCGGTCAACGGCGGCGCGCCGGCTGCGCGAGCGGCCGGCGCGTCGGCCAATCGCCAACTGGGAGGCGGTGCTCGCAACTCCAAACCCGGAATGGATCAGGCCCGGATGGTAGCGGGGGTAGGATTCGAACCTACGACCTTCGGGTTATGAGCCCGACGAGCTACCAGGCTGCTCCACCCCGCACCGGAAGAGGCGGCATCATACAGAGGCGCCGCCGTGCGTCGCAAGGTAAATCCGGGCGGCGGTCGGCCCAAGGCCGCGGGGGTTCCAGGCGGTGCTACCGCGCCGGAACGTAGGCCCGCCGGAGCTGATCGTTCTGGTAACGCTCCAGCGCCTCCTGCTGCTTGCGCTGGAGATAGCGGATATCCGATTCCTTCTGCGCCGCGGCGAACTTGTCTTGGTCGGTGAGCTCCGGCAGGTCGGCGGCCGGGGTCGTGCACTCGACTCCACGAATCAGGTGCGAGCCCGTGACGATGCGCGGCTTGCAGATCGTCGAGACGCGGTTCTCCGGGTCGGATATGTCGACGACGGTCGCGTTGCTCGCGAGCTGTGCTATGGCGGTTGGGTCGCTCGGGACTATCGACGCGACCAAGATCTCCGGCTCGCGCTCACTCGATGCGCAGCCGGTGAGGACGGCGAAGACTGCAATGGCGCAGAGCTTGTTCATGGGCGCTCCCACGTTTGCTTGCCGACGCGAGTGACATTATCACAGCGTTGGGAGGAGGGTGAGGCCGGCTCCGGCGAGCGCTCCAATCACCCGCGCGCCTGGAGAGGGGTCGTATTGGGACGACCCGGTTGGCGTGCGCTCGGCCCGCGAAGCCAAGGGTATACTCGGCGGGTGGGCGCTTCGCGCGTAATCGGAGTCCCGCGCCGTGCGCCGCGCGTTGCGGCCGGAGGTGAGGAATGGAATCACGCCACATGCAGAGGTCGACACTCGTCGCCGCGCTCGCGGTCGCTTGCGCCGCCCCGGCGCTCGCGCACCACGGCTTCGGCCTCTTCCAAATGGACAAGCTGGCCGACTGGTCCGGCACGCTCACCAAGCTCGAGCTCGTCAATCCGCACAGCTATCTCTACTTCGACACCGTCGGCGCCGACGGCAAGCCGCTGTCGATGCGTTGCGAGATGCGCGCGGCCACGTTGATCATGCGCTCGGGGTGGAAGACCGATCAGTTCCAGCCGGGTAAGCGCGTCGAGGTGCACGGCCATCCGCACCGCGACGATCCGCATTCGTGCTATCTCGAGAGCGTGACGGTGGGCGGCGCGCCGGCGATCGACCGCAACGCACAGTTCCAAACGTCGGCGCCCGTGGACACGTCGAAGCGTCCGCTCAAGCTCCCCTCGGGCGAGCCCAACATCTCGGGCGACTGGGCGGTGGAGCAGGCGGTGCTCACGATCCCGCCGAGCGGCGGCAACGGCTCGCTCGTGCCGAGCAGCCTCCGCGCGGACTTCGCCGCCGGCAAGATCACGATCGAGGAGATCCGCGCGCGCAACCCCGCCGCCGCGCGGCCCACCTACACGCCGGACGGCGACGCGGCCGCGAAGGCGTTTCGCATGTGGTCGCCGGAGGACAACCCGCGGCTCTCGTGCAAGCCTACGAGCATCGTCTTCGACTGGACGTTCGACTGGCCGGTCAACCGCGTCGCGCAGACCACGGTGAACGGCGAGAAGGTCGTCGACATCGACTACGGTCTCTACAGCTTCTCGCGCCGGGTCCATATGGGGATGGACAAGCATCCCGCGGGTCTCGAGCCGAGCAACACGGGCCACTCGATCGGGCACTGGGAAGGCGACGCGCTGGTCGTGGACACCGTCGGCTTCGCCGCCGGCGTGCTCGTGCCGCCGACACGCAACAGCGACAAGCTGCACGTCGTCGAGCGCCTCACGCTCGACCCGAAAACATTCGCGCTCAAACGCGAGTACACGGCCGAGGACCCGGTCTACCTGGCGGCACCGTACAAGGGCAGCGACGTCGTGCTGCTCTCCGACACGCCGTTCGAGAAGCACCCGTGCCAAGAGCTCACCTATGAGTTCACGAAAGGTGGGGGCTGACGCCGAGCCGCTGACGACGGACAATGGATCCGGAGCGAGCGTGCAGCGGTGCGCTCGCCGCCTTCTCGGGTTTGTAACTTTGAAGCATGACACTCCGCGGCATGGCGAGCTCACCCAATCCTCCGCTCTCGACACCGTTTCCGCCCGCGGAGCGGGCACACGACGATCTTGCCCGCCGCGATCTTGAAGAAGACGGCGGCGCGGAGCCGGAAGCGACGCACGTGGAGGCGACGGTAGTCGCGCGTCTCGGATCGTGGGCAGTCGAGCACGAGCCGGAGAGCGACTCGTACCTCCTGATCGACTCGGCGGGCGGGTTCTGCGCCGACCTCCATTGGAACGACCGCGGCGAATGCTGGGCCCAGTTCGAGCCGTACGTCGCGTTCTCCGGCGCCACGACCATCGCCGACATCGACGCGGTCGGGCAGCTCGCCGAGCTGCTGCGGAGCCTGCCGCAACCCGCGGCACGCCCGCCGAAGAATCCCCGCGGTTAGCGGCGCCGCCGTTGCGGCGGCGCGCGCGTGACAATCTCCCGACCGCGGCGCTATCGTCGCGCTGTCTCGGGCTAGCTCAAACGCCCGCCGCCCGTCCGCCGTCACGAGGTCGAGGAAGCGCCATGCACAGGCTCATCGTGTTCGTCGTAACTTTGACGGCCGCAGCGGCCGCGTGGGCGCAGCCGGGCCGCGGCTACTACCGTTATCCGGCGCTGCACGGCACCACGATCGTGTTCGCCGCGGAAGGCGACCTTTGGACGGTGCCGGTGGCCGGCGGCGTCGCGCGCCGGCTCACCACGCACCCGGGCGAGGAGTCGCATCCGGCGATCTCGCCCGACGGCAAGACCGTGGCGTTCACGGCCACCTATGAAGGGCCGGCGGAGCTCTACACGATGCCGCTCGCGGGCGGGTTGCCCGCGCGGCTCACGTTCGACGCCGACGAGTCGACTTCGCTCGGCTGGACACGAGACGGCCGCATCCTCTACACCACCAATCACTATTCCACGCTGCCGGATCTCCAGCTCGTGGCGCTCGATCCGCGCGACGGCGCGCGCGAGCGAATTCCGCTGAGCCAAGCGAGCGAGGCGTCGTTCGACGCGTCCGGCAAGAGCCTGTTCTTCGTGCGTCCCGCGTTCCATCGCAACGTTACGAAGCGCTACACGGGCGGCACGGCGCGCAAGATCTGGCGCTACGACCAAGGCGCGCCGGACGCGGTGCCGCTCACGGCGGGCTACGACGGCGAGAGCCACACGCCGATGGCGTGGAACGGCCGCGTCTACTTCATCACCGACCGCGACGGCACGATGAACCTGTGGTCGATGCGCGCGGATGGCGCCGACCCGCGGCAGCACACGCGCCACCGCTCCGCCGACGCGCGCGACGCGTCGCTGTCGGACGATGGCCGCATCGTCTACCAAGTGGGCGCGGACCTTTGGCTCTACGACATCGCGTCGGGCGCCGACGCGCTCGTCCCGATCGAGCTCGCGTCCGACTTCGACCAGCTGCGCGACCGGTGGGTGAGCGATCCGTGGCAGCAATCGAGCGCCGTGCATCTGCATCCGCGCGGCGAGAGCGTGGCGCTCACCGTGCGCGGCCGAGTGTTCGTGGCGCCGGCGAAGGCCGGCAGGCTCACGCGCGTGTCGCAGCAGGAGGGCGTGCGCTATCGCGACGCCACGTTCTTGGGCGACGGCGCGCGGCTCGTCGGCTTCGGCGACGCCACCGGCGAGCTCGAGCTCACGACGCTGCCGGCGAACGGCGTCGGGGCCCCGCAAGCTCTCACCACCGGCGGCGACGCGACGCGCCTGCGGGTGTATCCGTCGCCGGACGGCAAGCAGATCGCGTTCACCGACACCAACAACGACTTGTGGCTGCTCGACCTCGGCTCGCGTCAGCGCTCGCGCGTGTCGACGGGCCGTGACGGCGTCGGCGACGTGACTTGGTCGCCCGACAACCGCTTTCTCGCGTACTCCGAGGTCGCGGCCAACACCTTTGCGCAGGTGTTCCTCTACGAGGCGGCCGCGCGGACGCGCGTGACAGCGACATCCGAGCGCGTCAACAGCGGCAGTCCCGCGTTCAGCCGCGACGGCAAGTTCCTCTACTTCTTGTCGGACCGCGATCTGCGGTCGGTGGTGAGCGGCCCTTGGGGGCCGCGCCAGCCGGAGCCGTACTTCGACACCCCGATCAAGGTGTACGAGCTCGCGCTGCGCGACGGTTTGCGCTCGCCGTTTCGACCCGACGACGAGCTGTTCCGCGCGCCGGAGAAGAAAGAGGACGGCGCGGAGGAGAAGGCGGACGGCAAAGACGCCAAGGCGGACAAAGGTCGCAAGGCAGACAAAGACGGCAAGGCGGGCGAGGGCGCGGCCAAAGCTACTTCGAGCGCCGACGCCGTCACGGTCGTGGTGGACGCGCGCGACATCCAGCGCCGCCTCCGCGAGGTGCCGGCCGGCAGCGGCAACTACTCCGCGCTCGCGGTGAGCGGCGATGCGCTGTTCTGGCTCGCGCGCGACCCCGGCCGCGAGGGCAAGCTGCGCCTCCAGGGGCTGCCGATCAAGAATCGCGACGCCAAGGTCGTCACGCTCGTGGAGGCCGTGGACTACTTCGAGCTCTCGCAGGACGGCAAGAAGCTACTCGTGCAGAAGGACAAGAAGGTCTACGTCGTCGACGCGGCGGCGAAGGCGCTCGAGAAGCTCGACGAGTCGGAGGTGTCGCTCGCGGGGTTCGGCTATCCCATGAACGTGCGCGACGATTGGCGCGAGATTTTCCTCGACGCGTGGCGGCTCGAGCGCGACTACTTCTACGACCCGGCGATGCACGGCGTCGACTGGCGCGCCGCGCGCGACAAGTACCTGCCGCTCGTCGACCGCGTGACCACGCGCGAGGAGCTCTCCGACGTGATCGGCCAGTTCGTGGGCGAGCTCACGGCGCTGCACACGAGTGTGCGCGGCGGCGATTTGCGCACGGGCCGCGACAACGTGGTCGTCGCGAGCTTGGGCGCGCGCCTGGAGCGGCGCACGGACGGCTATCTCATCGAGCACATCTATCGGTCCGACCCCGACTATCCGAGCGAGGTCTCGCCGCTCGCCGATACCGAGCTCGGCATCGGCGAGGGCGACGTGATCGAGGCCGTCAACGGTGTCGCCACCGTGTCGGTGCCCGACATCGGCGAGCTGCTGCGCAACCAAGTAGATCGGCAGGTGCTGCTGCGCGTGCGCTCCTCGGGAGCGCGCGAGCCGCGCGACGTCGTGGTCACGCCGATGGCCAACGAGGCTTCGCTGCGCTACGCCGACTGGGAGTACTCGCGCCGGCTCGCCGTCGACGAGAAGAGCACCGGCAAGATCGGCTACGTGCACCTGCGCGCGATGGGCGGGGACGACGTCACGGCGTGGTATCGGCAGTTCTATCCCGTGTTCGACCGGCAAGGGATCATCATCGACGTGCGCCACAACCGCGGCGGCAACATCGACAGCTTCATCTTGGAGAAGTTGTCGCGCCGCGCGTGGTTCTACTGGCAGCCGCGCGTCGGCAGCACGAGCTGGAACATGCAATACGCATTCCGCGGCCACATGGTGGTGCTGGTCGACGCGAACACGGCGTCGGACGGCGAAGCGTTTGCGGAAGGGTTCAAGCGGCTCGGCCTGGGGCCGGTGATCGGCACGCGCACCTGGGGCGGAGAGATCTGGCTCGACGACTCGTTGACCACTCTGAGCGACGGCGGTGTCACGCGCACGCCGCAGCTCGGCGTCTTCGGGCCGGAGCGCAAATGGCTCGTCGAGAATCACGGGGTGGAGCCCGACATCGTGGTCGACAACCCGCCGCGCGCCACGTTCGGCGGCACGGATGCGCAGCTCGAGGCGGCGCTCGCGTACCTGCGTGAGCAGATCGCGAAGGATCCGCGGCCGGTGCCCGCGCCGCCGCCGTACCCGAATCACGCGTTCGACAACGGCCCGAGCACCCCGAGCGGCTCGGCCCCGTAGCGCCCCGTCGCCCGGCCATATCGAGCCTTCTCGAGTTTAAGGCACGGACATCGGAACTTGGTCTTGGCGGTCCGGTCGCGGAGATCGAACGAGGTTTTCAGGACGGCGATAGCTGCCGATGCGCAACTTCGGCCGGGCTGGGCTCGCTCGGCTACCCCGCAGGGGCCGCGGGCGCTGCCGGCGCGCAGCCTTGCTGCGCCGCGCACAACGAGCGCAGCAGCTCGGCGGTCGAGTCGAACACCCTGATCGCCGAGCCGCGCTCGTGGCCGCCCGTCTTGCCGAGCGCCGCGTCGACCGCGGTGCGCCCGGTCGCGTCCACGGCGCCGACCTGCGCGCCGTGGTCGGCCAGGAATTTCACGACGTCGTTCCAGCCCCAGAACGCGGCGCCGAAGAGCGGCGTCTGCCCGGGGGCTTTGCCGCGGGCGCCGCCGGTGGTCGCGGCGTTCACGCTCGCGCCGGCGTCGACGAGCACTTGCAGCGCGGCGACCGACTTCTGCTGCACGTCGGCCGTCATGTACTGCGGGATGCCGGGGCCGTAGCCACGGATGTCGCACTCGAGCGAGCCGTAACCCGCGGCCGCGTGCATCGGCGTGACGCCGGTCGCCGTCGGCAGGTCCCAGCGCGCGCCGTGGGCGAGCAGGAGCTTCATCGACGCGGTGTCGAAGGTCTTGGCCGCGCGCAGCAGCGGCGTGGCGCCGGTCGTGAGCAGCGCGTCGCAGCCGCGGTCCGCGCCGCGCTCGCGGTACGGCAGCGATTGCTTGAGTTGGACGTTCGGGTTGACACCCTTCGCGAGGATCTTGTCGACGAGCTCGATGGCGGTGGTCTTGTCGGTGGACATGCGATCGGGACGGCCGCCTTTCGGGACGGTGTTCATGTCCACGGCCATGTAGAGCGGTGTGCGACCCCACCAGTCCCACACGTCGAGAGCGGCGCCAGCGTCGACGAGGTAATTCGCCGTGTCGAAGTGCAGATTGTCGAGCGCCATGATCAGCGGCGTGATGTTGCGATAGCCGGAGAGGTCCAAATCCGCGCCGCCCTCGACGAGCGCGCGCGCGCACTCCATGCAGCCTTCGCGCGCCGCATACATGAGCGCCGTGAGACCGCCGAAGGGGCGGTACATGCGCCGCTTCTCGCCGGAGACCTGCCGGTCCCAGTCGTTCGTGTTCGAGCGTGCGCTCGCGTCCGCGCCGTGCTCGAGCAGCAGCTTGATCATCGCGGGTTGGCTCTGCGCGGCGGCCCAGATCAGAGCGGTTTGCCCGCGCCATGCTTCCTTCACGTTGACGTTCGCGCCGTGCTCGATGAGGAGACGCGCCGATTCGACGCTGGTGCCGCGCGCGGCGAGCATCAGGGCCGTCGCGCCGTCCTTGCCCGGCGCGTTCGCGTTCGCGCCCGCCTCGAGCAGCCGCTTGACCACGGCCGCATTGCCGACGGTCGCGGCCTCGCCGAGCGGCGTCGAGCCGTAGTCGTTGGCGGCGTTGACGTCGGCGCCGGCCTTGATGAGGCGCGCGACGAGGTCGGCGTCGTCGTGGTAGACGGCCCAGTGCAGCGCCGTGGTGCCGTCGGGCGCTTTCGCCTTTGCGTCGGCGCCATGCTCTAGCTCGGCGAGCGCCGCGGCGCGATCGCCATGCCGCGCCGCGTCGACGAGCGCCGTGGCTGACGCTGCACCGGTCATCATCAGCGCTGCAACGAGCAGTGCCACGACGCGCACGGTCAAACCTCCGCGAGCTCGCCGGTGCTGTCGCCGACCTTTTCGGTCGGCACGCCCGCGCGGAGCAGCAGCGTGTAGAGCAGGTTGCCGATCGGCGTGTGGTCCGGATAGCGCAGGTGCTGGTTGCCCTTTATCTTTCCGCCGCGCCCGAATACGAGCGTCGGCAACGGAAACGAGTCGTGGTTGTTGCTGTTGCTCATGTTGGAGCCGTACAGGAAGATCGAGTTGTCGAGGATCGACCCGCCGTCGCCGTCGGGCGTGGCGGCGAGCTTCGCGAGGAAGTCGTTGAACACCTCGCTGTGGTAGCGCTGCACGATCACGAGCTTGTCGAGCGACGCCTTGTTCTCCGCGTGATGCGACAGAGGATGGAACGCGTCGGGCACGCCGACGTGCGCATACGATTGGTTGCTCACCTCGGCGCACATCATGAAGGTGGCGATCCGCGTGGTGTTCGTCTGGTACGCGAGTGCGAGCAAGTCGAACATGAGGCGCAGCCGCTCGTCGAAGCTCGACACGGCGACCGGGATGTCGGGCAGGTCGAGCGACGATAGATCGCGCGCCTTCACGAGCTGGATACGCCGCTCGATCTCCCGGACGCTGTCCAAGTAGTCGCCGACGATGGCTCGGTCCGTGGCGCCGAGGCCCCGTCCCAGGTCTTTCACCTCAGCGACGACGAGGTCGAGCACGCTCGTGAAGTCCTCGGCGATCTCGGCGCGCTCGGCGTCGCTAGTGCCGCGGCCGAAGATCCGTTCGAACACCCTGGCGGGCTCGGCTTCCATCGGCATCGGCGTGGTCGGCGTGCGGAACGAGATCGTGCGCGCATAGCTGCAGCCGAAGGTGCCGTCGCAGCTCGAAGCGCCGCCGGCCGACTCGGTGGCGAGCTCGAGCGAGGGCAGGGGCGTTTCCTGGCCGATCGCACGCGCGGCGAGCTGGTCGACCGAGATCGTGGCGTGCGGCGTCTGCGAGCGCGGCGGCTGCACGGCCGTGAGCCACGTGCCGGGATGGATCGCGTGCACCGACGGGCTCTCGGCGGCGCGATTGCCGAGCCGGCTCACGACGGTCATGTATTTCTGATGCGGCTTGAACGGCTCGAGGATCGGCTTGAGATCGAAGTCGCGGCCCTCCTTGGTCGGCGTCCAGGCGTTCACTTCGTCCTTGTAGCGCGTGTTCTCCATGATCGCGCCGTGCGGCAGGTAGAAGAAGCCCATGCGCGGCTTCGCGGCCGCGGCCGTCTGCGCGAGCGCGGTGACCGCGGGCACCATCGCGCCGAGCAGCGGCAACCCGATGGTCGCGCCGCCGGCTCTCAAGAAAGTGCGGCGCGACAAGTGCTTCTTGGTGATGAACATCTACCGTCCTCCAGCTTCTGTGCCGACCGGCGCGCGGGGCGCGTCCTGCTCGGCCGCTATCGTGTCGCCCGGCGCGATCTCCGGCGCCGTGCGCATCCTGAACGGCGCGCTGTTCGCGACGCCGATCGCGATCGACTCGAACGTGTAACCCTGAGTCTTCGCGTCGCGCACGATCGCGCGCACCGCGGGCATGTCGTAGGCCTCGATACGGCGCCCGAGCGCGAAGGTCATGAGATTCTGCGTGATCGTCTGCACGAACTTGTCGGGCTCGGAACTGATCGCGGCCCGCAGGTCCACCGGGCTCGACACTGCCTGGCCGCTCGCGAGCCTACCCGTAGTGTCGACGGCGACGCCCGTGTCGCGCTCGCGCACGCGCCACTCGCCGATCGCGTCGTAGTTCTCGAGCGCCTGACCGAGCGGGTCGATCACACCGTGGCAGTGGTTGCAGCTCGGCTTCGTGCGATGCGCCGCGAGCCGCTCGCGCACCGACTTCGGCGCCTCGAGCTCCGCGGGCGCGAGGTTGGTGACCACGTCGGCCGGCGGCGGCGTCGGCGGCACGCCGAGCACGTGCTCCATGATCCAGGCGCCGCGCAGCACCGGCGACGTGCGGTCGGGATACGAAGTCGCCATCAGCACGCTGCCTTTGCCGAACAGGCCCCAGCGCTTCGCGTCGTCGAGCTCGACACGGCGGAATTGGTCGCCGAGCACGCCTGGGATTCCGTAGTGGCGCGCTAGGCGCTCGTTGACGAAGGTGTATGGCGCGTTCAACAGGTCGACGACGCTGCGCTTGTCGTCGAGCAGCACGCTGTCCAAGAACAGCCGCATCTCGGTCACGAATGCGCGCTTCAAGTCCGCGTCGTAGCTCGGATAGAGCTTCGGATCGGGCTCGATCATGTCGAGGCTGCGCACGGTCAGCCACTGGAACGCGAAGTTCGTGACGAGCGATTCCGCGCGCGCGTCGGCGAGCATGCGCCGCGCCTGCGCCTCGTAGATTTTGGGGTCGTGGAGCTGATTCGCCTCGGCGAGCTTCAGCAGCTCGTCGTCCGGCCCCTGGCTCCAGAGGAAGAACGCAAGCCGCGACGCGAGCTCGAGATCGGTGATCGGATAGACCTCGCCGGGCTTCACGCCCGGGGGCGCGCCGCCGGGCTCGCCGCGATAGAGGAAATTCGTGCTCGACAGGATCGCGAGCAACCCCTTCTGGACGCCGCTCTCGAAGCCGCCGTGCTCGCTGCCGGAGCGATAGAACGCGAGCAGGCGCTCGATCTCGGTCTCGGTGACCGGGCGGCGGAACGCGAGCCGCGCGAGCCGGCCCAAGATTTGCTCGGCGCACGGCACCTCGTCGGCGGGCGTCGCCGGCCGGCACGTGAAGATCAGCTCGCGGCTGCGGGTGGCCTCGATGCCGGACGGCTCGTATGGGCCGACCACGTCGAAGCCGCGCATCTGCGGCACGTCCGGGATGCCTTCGCCTGGCACGAAGCCTTGGAGGTGGTAATCCGATTCCGCAGGATCGCGCGCGACGAACGTTGCCGCCACCTCGCGGTAGCCGGCTTTCACCGGCAAGCGGATGTTGCGGAAGCGGTCCTTGATCGCGTTGACGGTGACGATCTGGAAGTGGTCGAGGTCGCGAAGGTCCTGCTCCCCGCCGAGCTTGCCCTCGAACACCTTCATCCCGTCGATCGTGAGGATCACGGTGTGCTCGAACTCGAGCCAGCCGTGCGGATAGGCGCGGAGCTCGGCGCCCGACTCGGTGTTCACGTTCAAGTTGAACACGTACTCGCCGTCGGACGGGAAGTAGTGCTCCACCGCGAGGCCGTCGCGCGTGCCGAGCGGCAGCCCATCCACGTGCACCGTGTGATTCTTGTTGCTCGCCACGTAATCCGCGCGCTGCGGCTTCGCGGCCGGGTTGCCGACCGCACGCAGGCTGATGTCGCGGGCCGCGGCGATGTACTGGTCGAGATAGGTGGGCGTCACGCGCAGCACTTCGGCCACGTTGTCGAACCCGTCGCTCGTCTGGTCGCCGGGCAGGAGCTTGCGCGCGTCGACGTCGACGCCGAGCAGGTCGCGAACCGCCGTCTCGTATTCCGCGCGGTTCAGGCGATGCAGCGCCACGCGGCCGGGTGCGGCGCCGCGCGCGGCGGCCGCCTGGTCCAGGTTCGCCTCGAGCGCGGCGACGAGCGCGTTCGCGTCCTTCGGGTCCGGCCGCGGCTCGCCGGGCGGCGGCATCACGCTGCCGCGGAGCCGGCGGACGACTTGCTCGAAGCGTTCCGGATGCGCGGCCACGTCGGCCGGCTTCGCGTGCTCGAGCGACATGCCGCCGGCGAGCTCGGCGTCGTTGTGACAGTCGGTGCAGTACTTGCCGAACATGCCGATGCGCTCGGCGAGCGCCTCTTCCGGCGCTTTGCTGCAGCCGCCGAGAAGCGCGGTGCTCGCGGCAAAGGTCCAGCTGACGATGGCTCGGTAACGCATCCCAGTTCCTACGCCACGATGCCGCGCAATCGGCTCCACCACATGCCTTCGTAGGCATTCGTGATGAACAGCTTCGAATCGCCGGCGTAGTGCTCGTCGAACTCCTTGGTGATGCGTTCGCCGATCATGTCCTCTACGCCGCGGCCCTGGAGCGCGATGGCCTCGATGCGCGCCCGCACGGTCTCGAGCATCGTGCGCTGCGCTTCGAGGTCGGCGACGCGCTGCGGAGGGCCGACGTCGGGCACGATCAGCGTATCCGGCGTGGACATATCGATGAGCTTCTTGGTGGCGTCGGCGAGGCCGCCGATCCACCCGCCCGTGATGTAGTCGAGCATGGGGTAGCGGCCGGCCGTCACGCAGCCGCCCGCGACGATCACGTCTTGCTGCGGAAAGCGCACGTAGATGTCGCCGTCGGTGTGCGC
>DASQOL010000131.1:0-19871 GCA_035644475.1 Gammaproteobacteria bacterium
AGCGCCGGCGACGTGCTCAGCACGTCGGCGATGTTGTCGAAGCCGTCGGCGGAATCGTCGGGCGGCAGCAGCGCGGCCGCGTCCACGTCGAGCGCGAGCAGATCGCGGATCGTGTTGGCGTACTCCGCGCGGTTCAGCCGATGGATCGCGGGACGGCCGGCGCTCGGGTGCTCGAGCACGGCGCGGTCGAGGCCTTGCTCGAGCCAGCCCGCGAGCGTCTCGTACGTCGCCTCGTCGGGGCGCTGCATCCCGACCGGCGGCATCTCGCGCGCTCGCAGCTTGCGCACGACTCGTTCCCAGAGCGCCGGATCGCTGGCGGGATGGCTCAGGTCCGCGCGATCGAGCACGACGCCGGTGGCCGTGGCCGGGGTCTGGACGTAGCTGTTGTGGCAAACGACGCAGTAGAAGTCGACGGCGGCGCGCAGCTCGGCGGCCTGACCGGCCGGAGACTGGGCGTTCGGCGGCGGCTCGTCGGCGCGCAAGTCCGCCTGCGGGAGGAGCCACGCGAGGACGGCCGTGCCGGCGAGGACCGCCGTCGGGAATCTGCGTGACTGCATCACCGCTCCGCGACTTCGAAGGTCCGTGAGGCCCTCGGGGCGGAGTATATCGCCGGGCCGGCCGTCGCGGAGCCCTCTCAACCCCAAGCTCGCGAGAAGAGCTCGTCCAACGCGCCGACGATCCGATTCCCTTCCGGCGCGAGCGAAGCGACCGGCTCCCCCAACGTGTCCTCGGCCACGGATACGATTTGCAACGGATGCAAGACGACCGAGGTGCTCCCAATTCTGAACGTGGGGTTGAACCGCGGATTCGGAATCGCCCCTACCGCCGACGCTTTGACCAGCGGCACCACGACGCGCCGTGAGTAGTCGTCGAACTGCGCGGACTGTACGACCACGACGTAAGGGGTGTTGTCGGCGTTCCTTCCGCTGTTGTGGTGAACGTCGAACTGCGCCATCAGAGCGTGGAGTGCTCGTCCGCAAACGAACCGAACCGCTCGTCGAATCGGTTCCAAACTCTGACGGTCTCACGCACGGCGTCCGACTCCGCGGCTCGACGCTGCTTTTCCTGCGTGATGTACTCCGCCAACAGCGTCTCGACGACGGCGGAGAGATTGTCGGTGACCTCGCGGGCCTGCGCCACGAGATCCTCGTTGAGCGTCAAGTTGACCGGACGTTTGCGAGCGTCTAGGTCGTAGGCTGACATGGGATCACCTCTATGCGCATGCTATGCGCATGAGCCCCACGACGGCAATACACAAATCCTTGGTATTCGATGGAATTCCGACACGCGGACCACGCGGATACGGCCCTCACGCGTCGGCGCGGCCCCGCAGCCACTGCACGACCTCGGCGAGCTTCGGGCGATTGCCGCTGCGGAGGATGCCGATCCGGAAGACCCGACCCGCCAGCCAGAGCACGAGCAGTGAAGTCACGATCATGAGCGTGATCGCACCGATCACTTCGATCAGCGGCGGATCCGCTGCGGCCCGGTTCATCATCGTGAACGGCGTGTAGATCGGTATCCAGGTCATGATCATGGCGAACGTTCCGTGCGGATCGCGGGTGACGAAGACCATCGTGAAGAGCGGCACCATCATGATCATCATCATCGGGCCTTGCAGGCTCTGAGCCTCCTTGAGGTCGTTGCAGAGCGCGCCGAGCGACAGGAAGATCCCCGCATAGATCAGGTAGCCGAACAGAAAGCACAGCAGGAACATCGGAACGAGACCCGAAGCCGCCACGGCGTCGAGAGCCGGGCGGATAACCTCGACGCCCGCGCCTTGATAGAACTGCAAGCCGACGAACGCGGTCACGAGCCAGGTGGCGACCATCGTGAAGCCGACCCCCGCGATGCCGAGCAGCTTGCCCATCATGATCTCGTTCGGCGTCACCGACGAAAGCAACACGTCGACGATCCGGTTCGATTTTTCCTCGATCGTGTTGTTCAGCAGCATCTGCATCACGGTGAAGATCGAGATCCAAAGCAGATAGACGAACCCGATCGGCGCGTTGCGGACGATCCGGTCCGCGATGCTGACGGTCTCCTCGCCCTCGGCTTTCGCGGGATCGAACGCGCCGACGCGCACGCGCGTCTCCTCGATCTCGCGGACCGTGGCGACGTCGACGCCGCGCGCGACGTAGAGGCGGCGCCTGGCCTCATCGTTCAACGCGCCGCGGATGAGCTCGGACAGATCGCCGTCGATAAGATTCGTCGACCAGTACTGGATCGCGGCCTCGCCTGCCGCCGAGCGGCCGCTGCCCGTGACCTGGTCCAGCGCGCCGGGCCCGATCAAGAGAGCCGCGAAGAGCCGCGACTGCCCGCCGTCGACGGCGATGGGCCGGTCGCCGGTGAGATAGGGCCTCAAGCCGGCCAGAATCTCCTCGACGCTCGCAGCGGCGTCGATCCCCTCGGGCAACGCGACGCGGGCGAACCTGCGGGTCGGCGCCTCGAACGCGGGCGCGCCGTCTTTGAGGAGCGGTTTGACGCGCGCGAGGAAGGCATCCTGGCCGCCGGCCGCCATGAAGGCTTCGACGGCGGCCTGGTCGGCAACCGCGCCGCCGTCCGCGGGGATCGCCGCGAGGTCGACGTCCTGCCGCAGCTCGGAGCGCCGGTTCTGTTGAACGTACTGCCCCAACGCCTGGAGCACCGAACGTTGGTAGGCCCGCTCCACGGACCGCTCGATCGGTTCCGAGAAAACGCCGGACTGATCGACCACGACGAACTGCCGCGCCGACTCCGCCCGGGCCAGCCAGGTCGAGATGCCGATGGCGATGGCGAAGATCACCGGCAACATGAAGATGCCGATCCAGAACCCTTTCGTCTTGGCGTTCTCCACGAACTCGCGCCGCGCGATCAACAACGTGTGTCTCATGCGTGCCCCTTGGCAATGCTCGCGTCGGACGAAGCCCCGGCGCCGACCAGGGCCACGAAAGCGTCGTGCAGGCTCGGCTCGGAGTAGTCGAACCGCCGCAGCACGATGCCGCGTTCGAAGCACTTCTCGAGGATCGCCTGCTCGCTCATGTGCTCGCGCAGCCGGATCTCCCAGCTCTTCGCGCCCGCCGTCGCGTGCGACTCGCCGAGCGGCTTGATCTCGACCACGCCGTCGAGCGCGGCGAGCGGAGCGACGCTCCCTTCCGTGCTGATCAGCACGCGGCGCGGAATCTTCGCTTTGGCGCCGGCGACCGTGCCGTCGAAGACCTTGCGGCCCTTCACGATCAAGAGCAGGTGGTCGCAGAGCCGCTCGGCGTGCTGCATGACGTGCGTCGAGAACACCACGGTCGACCCCCGTGCGGCGAGGTCGCGGATCAACTCTTCGAGGACCTGCTGGTTTACGGGGTCGAGGCCCGAGAAGGGCTCGTCCAGGATCACGAACTCGGGCTCGTGCGCGACGGCGCAGAGCACCTGAACTTTCTGGCCCATGCCTTTCGACAGCGCTTGAATCTTGGTGTCCGCGAACTGGCCGAGACCGTAGCGCTCGAGCAGCTCGCCGGCGCGCCGCTTCGCGGACTTGCGCGAGAGGCCTTTCAGCGAGGCGAAGTAAGCGATGGTCGCGGCGGCCGTCATCGTCTTGTAGAGGCCCTTGTCTTCGGGCAGGTAACCGATGCGCGATCGGACGTCGAGGGCCGAAGCGGCGCCGAGGATGGTGATGCGTCCGCTCGTCGGCTTGATGATGTCGAACACCATGCGGATCGTCGTCGTCTTGCCGGCCCCGTTCGGACCGAGGAAGCCGTAGATGGACCCGCGCGGGATCGTCAGGCTCACGTCGCGGACGGCCGTGAAGTCGCCGAAGCGTTTCGTGACGCTCTCGAGCTCGAGTACGTGGTCGCTCATCGCGTCCCCTTGATGGATTCGTGCAAAGCCCGCTATCAAGGACCGTGCCACTCGGGCACGGCGAGGTGATTCAGAAGGGAATCAATGGGTCAGCGCGCCTTGCCGAGCAGCGACGGCTGGGGAGCAAGCAGGAAACCGTTTCAGAATGAAACAGTGGGTGTTTCAAAGTGGCACAGCCGAGACGTCCCTTCGGCCGCCGCCGCGAATCGTCTGACGGCTGCACCGGATCCGCTACTCCCCTCTCCTGACGAACGCCGGCAGGCTGCCCGCTCTTGCCAGCGTTGGTGTATGGTCAATGCCTAACAACAGCCAACGCCGACCCGGACCGGCGACACCTCGTTTGCCGCGCCTCGCCAGTTCTGTGGGTCGCGACGAGCTGATCGCGGCGCGAGCAGTCGACATGCGATTTCACTCGGGCATGCGGACACCGATGGCACGCGCCTTGCGCGCAACCTGCCTGCTGCCAACGATCGGTCTCGCGATTGGATGGTCGTTGCTTCCTGTGCTGGCTCAAGAAGCGGATGTGCCAGCGAACGAGGCGACGCAGCGTGCCGCGTCGGCAACGGACACCAACGCGCTCACGACGATCGTCGTTACGGCGCAGCGGCGCTCCGAGGATCTTCAGGAGGTCGCGGTCGCGGTATCCGCGTTCGAGGGAGACGCGCTCCGCGACGTCGGCGTCACGGACGCGCGTAGTCTGCAAAACGTCGTCCCGAGCCTCACGTACATCATGACCGGCTTTTCCGCGCAGCCCTATGTGCGCGGCATCGGCAGCCGCGTGGGCTGGATTGGAATGGAATCCTCGGTCGCCACTTTCATCGACGACCGCTATGTCGCGCGTCCGTACGCCTCGATGTTCAGCATGCTGGACGTCGAGCGTGTGGAGGTGCTGAAAGGGCCGCAAGGCATGTTCTATGGGCGCAACTCCGCGGGCGGCGCGATCCATGCGATCACGAGGGAGCCCGGCTACAGCCCGTCGGCCGAAATCGCGGTCAAAGCGGGCGACTATCACAGTGCCGTGCTCAGTGTTTTGGCAGCAGGTCCGCTCGCGGACGCGTTACGAGGTCAGATCACCGCCGGGATCGAGAAGCGCGACGGCTTCGCCGCGAATCTCGTTCCGAGCGGCCGCGCGGAAGCCGACGATCTCGACCGGCAGTCGTTTCGCGCGAAGCTGCTCTGGGATATCGGCGACCGAGCCCACGCCAAGCTCGGCGCGTCGTGGTGGCGCGAAACCGCTTGGACGGGCGGCGACCTGACGTCCGTCGGCGTGCCCGAAGCGAACCGCGGAGTCGCGCTGTATGGCGGGGTCACGAGCCGCGATCGCAAGCACTTCGCCTCGGCAATGTCGGGCGACAACGACCTGCGCGAAGCTGCGGTCGATCTGCGCTTCGACGTCCACGTCGGCGACATCGATTTCGTCTCGATCACGACGTACACGGACGCCGACTCCGCGCGCGTGTTCGACGTTGACGCCTCCAGCACCGTGCTCACCGATGTTGATTTAACGGAGGCGAGCGCGAGCTGGAGCCAGGAGTTTCAGGTGCTGTCATCCCGCGACCAGGATCTCGAATGGATGGCGGGGGCCTACTACTACCGCGAGGACGGCAACAATGCATTCGTGTTCAGGGACTCGGTGGCGGCGCAGCCCCAATTTCCCGCGGGTACCGACCTCACCAACGGATTGCAGCGCGTCGATTCGGAGGCGTACGCGCTGTACGCCCAAGCCGCGTACGCGTTCAACGAGCGGTGGAGAGTGTCGTTCGGCGGCCGCTGGAATCGCGAGAGCAAGGCTGCAACGCTCCTGCCCGTCGCGGGCGCCGTCATGACCGCCCCGACGCCGTTCGCAGACACGCGCGACTGGGACGCGATCACGCCGCGGGCGTCGATCGAATACCGCGGCCGCTTCGGGCTCGGTTACCTGAGCTACTCGCGGGGCTTCAAGAGCGGCGGGTACAACTATCCCGCCGCGCCGAGCGTGGTGCTCGAACCGGAGAGTATCGACACCTACGAGGCGGGCTCGAAGTCCGATCTTTTCGGCGCGCGGCTGCGAATCAACACGGCAGTGTTCTCTTCCAAGATCAAGGACCTCCAAGTGTCGCGCGGCGCCGCAGGAATGTTGACGACCGAGAACGCCGCCGACGCGGAGGTCAGAGGCCTCGAGATCGACTTCGACGTTGCGATGGCGGAAGACCTCACGATGTACGGCGGCGCGGCATTGATCCACAGCCGCTATACCGACTACACGGCCGGCGTCCTCGTGCCGCTGTACGTGCCTCCGTTCGGCAGCGTGCCGCTCGTCGGGGGCCTCGACGTGCGGGGGCGGTCGCTGTTGCGCGCGCCGGATCGAGCGCTGAACGTTGGAATTCGCTACGACAAACGGCTCGCCGGCGGCGGCAGCCTCCCGCTCAGCGTGAACTACGCCTACAAAGGCGACTACTACTTCGATTTCTCCGCTGTCCCCGAGACGGCGTGGCTGAAACAGAAACCGTATGGCGTCTTGAGCGCGCGCATCGCCTATCGAGCGCGCGACGAGCGGTGGGAGGTCGGCCTCTGGGGGACGAACATCACGGACGAGGCTTATCTCGAGGACGCGGTCTTGACGGCCGTCGTCTCGCGTGTGTCCTACGCCGATCCGCGACTCTACGGCATCGACTTCAAACTGCGACTCTGAGTCGTGGAGGGCCGGGTGGCGTTCTACTCCTCGCGCCGAGCGCTACGCGAGCGGAAGCGTGAAGCAAAAGACGGCGCCGGCGGCGCCATTCGTCGCCCACAAACGACCGCCGTGAGCCTCGATGATCGCGCGGGACAGAGACAGCCCGACCCCCAAGCCGCCTGACTTCGTCGTAAAGTGCGGATCGAAGACGTGCTCGAGATCTTCGGGCGGTACGCCCGGTCCCGAATCCTTGACGGCCGTCTCCATCCCGCCATGCGCGCCGATGCGCGCCTCCACGAGAACACGGCGAACATCCGCGGGACGGGACTCGACGGCGTTCATGGCGTTGACGATCAAGTTCAGCAACACCTGGGAAACGTTCACGCGATCGCCCAAAACGTGCGGCAAGCCCGGCAATAGACTGCACTCGATTGTGACGTTTCGGGCAACCGCTTCTTGTCGGACGAGCGCGACGACGTCTCGCACCAGCTCCTGCAGCGACAAGGGTTGCGCC
The DNA here is from genome assembly GCA_035644475.1 of Gammaproteobacteria bacterium. Classification (GTDB taxonomy): domain Bacteria; phylum Pseudomonadota; class Gammaproteobacteria; order Steroidobacterales; family Rariloculaceae; genus FEN-1219. The sequence goes on from DASQOL010000131.1 coordinate 6,999, forward strand.
GCGACCGTGCCCCGTTTGAACAACGCGCGCATGCGCTCTATGACCTCGACCGCGCGGTTGTTGTCCGCGCGAATATCGGCAACGATCTCTCGCAGGGCCTTCACGTCCGGGTCCGCGTTCTGTAGGCGCCTTTGCGCCGCTTCCACGTTCAGACGAACGGCGCTCAGCGGTTGCACAAGCTCATGAGCCAACCCCGTTGCGAGCTGCCCCAACGTGTTCACACGTTCCAACTGGGCGAGCTCGCCGCGCAGCTCCGCCAATTGGAGGCGGACACGCCGGCTCGCGACGAACTCGCGGCCCAACTCGAATGACGCGATCACGAGCGCGCCAAGGAACCAAAGCGTGGCGGACAATGGTGTGTGCAGAACGCCGAATGCGACCAGCTGACTAATCACTAGGTTGCACGTCATCGGGAGCGCCAGCGCCAGCCCGACCATCATGGCTCTGCGCCGTGCCTCGGAGCCGCCTTTGCGCCAGCGCTGAATGGTGGCGTCGAGTATGAACAGGACGAGCAGGACGCTGCTGCCCGCGGCCAGCCACTGCCACTCGCGCCCGACGCTTTCGCCGACGACGGACACGCGCTGGCCGAAGAGTACCGCCTCGCGCAAGCTGACGATCGCGCGGAAGTTATAGTTGGGGTCGACCGCGAAATCGGCGACCAGCACGAACGATCGCACGCCGATGATGAGCCAGAGCAGCCATAACCGCCCCGTTCCGAGATAGAAATGAACGAAGAGCAGTTGTCCAACCAGCACGAAGAAGATCGGCAGGTGGTACCAGCGCAGCCATTCGCCGTAGGCGGCGGTCGTGGTCGCCTGCATCATGCCGAGCTCCAGCGGCGCGGAGACGGCCGTTCCGATGGCGGCTAAGCAGAACATCGGGTAGAAGAGGTCTCGCCGGTCGACGAACCACGCGAGCGCGCAAAACGTGGCCGTTGTGAGTGCAACGGTCGCGGTGATCGACCACAGCAGCGTCAAGGCGCTCATTCAAGCACTGTTCGTCTTGGCTTGCCCAAGAGGTCCGCGAATGCGCACGCGCAAAGCACGTTTGAATTTCGTTACTGCCGAGCGATGGTCGGCGACGCTTGGTGGTGGGACGCCGAGGATTATAGGCCCAAATCCGAGCCGCCCGTGAGCGCTCGCCGGCCCCGCGCCGGGCGCCACGGCGATCCGGAAACGGCGCTCTGCGTTACCGCAATGGCGACGTGAGTCGCAGTGCAGCCCGCCGCGATCGCGGCCGGCGGGATGCGTGACGACATGCCCTCGCGCGCCTTCAACCCTTCGGCACCCGTCATCGCCGGCGGACCGCCCTGCCCCGCCTGCGGCGCGGCGAACGCGCGCATGTCGAGCGGGCCGTCCACGGCGACGATTTCCGCATCGTGCTGGGGATAGTTGTGCGCGTATTGCCGGATCACCGGCGCGCTCGCTCAACGCCAGAGCACGGCGAGCTCGATCTCGATAGCGTCGAACGGTTCCGCGCGAACCTTGCCGCGGCCTTCGAGCGTCCTCACGGGGCTCAACGTTCCCGATGCCAGCGCGAGCACCTCGAGCGTCTGCCGCAGAGGGTCCAGGAGCCAAGCGTGCGCGACGCGTTCCCGCGCGTAGATGCGCAACTTCTTGGTTCGATCGAGCGTCTCCGTCGAAGCGGACAGCACCTCGCAGACCCAGTCGGGCGCCAACTTCAGGTACGCGTCGTCCGGCACTTCGGGCAGTCGGGTCCGGCGCCAGCCCGCGAGATCCGGCACGAGGACATCATTGCCGAAGTGTAGCTCCGGCTCATCGAGAATGACCCAGCCACCCGGGCCATTACGGCCTCGGTGAAAGGCGTTCCAAATCTCAGCTCCGAGCGCCGTGGCCGCGTGAGTGTGCGGCAGCGCAGGCCGCGGTGACGCGTAGAGCTCGCCGTCGAACATCTCGGCGACGTAGTTGTCCGGGACCTCGCGGAGATCGTCATACGTAGCTCCAGTCTTGAGCGGTTTGGCGGACATGGTAGACCTCCAGGTAACGCACCGAGTCTAACGCCGTGCGCTTTGCGCGAGTCAAGGTCGAAACCGGCGGAAACGCCCCATTTATTTCAGTCCTCGATCTTCGGCGCAGCCGCCTCCGCGACGCCCGCCGCGACCATGGCGCGCATCGCGTCCACCACGATCTGGGTGTCGAGGTACGCGTGCAGAACGATCACCTTGCCCCAGCGAATCTGAATCGCATGCGCGCCGTCGTTCACGTACGGCGTGCCATCCGCGAGCGTCGCGAAGTCGCGCCACTCGACCACCACGGTCGTCGCCCACGGCCAACCGCTCACCGCGAGGTGCTTGATCTTGAAATGGAGCCCGGGGAGCACGCGGAGCGTTCGGTGCAGCCACGCATGAATGGCGGGACGCGTGTGGCGCATTCCGCCGAGCGTGTGCTCGCCCGGGAAAATGTGCTCGAACCGCGGCGCCATCCCCGCCACGGCGAAGTCGACGTCACCGCGGCCGAGCGCCTCGAACAGCTTGGTGACCTTGCGGCGGACAATGGCGTGATACATGAGCGTGCTCCCCTGTCCTCGCGCGGTTTCGACTCAAGCTCTGACGAACGCCAGCAGATCGTTGTTGAGGCGCTCCTTATGCGTATCGGTGATGCCATGCGGACCGCCCGCGTACACGATCAGCTGCGCGCTCGGCACCAGCCGCTTCACGGCTCGCGCCGACGCGTCGATCGGCACCACCTGATCGTCGTCGCCGTGGATCACGAGCGTCGGTTTGTCGAAGCGTCCGAGGTCGCGCGTGAAATCGGTCGCGGAGAACGCGGCGATGCAGTCATACGTGTTCTTGTGCCCCGCCGTCATGCCCTGCAGCCAGAAGCTGTCGGCGCAACCTTGATCGACCACGGCGCCCGGCCGGCTGAAGCCGAAAAACGGGCCGCTCGCGATGTCGCGATAGAGCTTCGAGCGGTTCGCGATGACGCCTGGCTCTCCCAGCTGTCGGCGTTGAGCGGCCAGCCGTGGCTCAAAATCACGGGCGCGCCGTCGCGCGGGCCCCAGTCCTTGTAATAGATCGTGACGTCGTCGCGTGTGGTGAACGTGCTCATTTGAACCTCCGGTCGGGCATCAAGCGACGATCGCGTTCATGTCGGGCGCCCAGCCGCCGTGGAAGCCGAACGGCACGCGCACCGGCAGGCGGATCGTCGCCACCGGCTCGCCGGCGAAGTCCTGAGCGTCCAGGATCACGACGTCGCTCAAGTCGCGCTTCGGGTCGTAGACGTACGACATCACCCAGCCCTCGTCTTCGGCGACAGCGCCCGGCTTGCGCACGAATACCGGCTCCGCCGTCATCCGGCCGCGGCCGTAGTCGTGAACCTCGGTGGTCCCGCGCACGAGGTCGTGCTTCATCGACGGACCGAACACCACCGCGTCGTCCCAGAACGCGCTGTACATGTAGCGATACTCGAGCCCGCTGTGACGGCCGTTGATCCGCGGGAACTCGTTGCCACGATCGTCGATGACCGTCTCGCTCGAGCGACCGGACGGACGATGCAGTGTCCACCGCACCATGATGGGCGCGCCTTCGTTCGGCCCGTTCTGATCCGTGAGGAACATCCGCTTGTGCTTCGGCAGATCGATGATCGTGTTGTCGCCGTCGTCGTAAGCATTCGCGAAGTGGAAGGCGAAGCAGCGCGGCGCCTCGAACCATTGCAGCTTCGACACGTCGCCGCTGCGCGGCAGAAGGCCGATGCGCGACGGCCGGCGCTCGTCCCAGAGCCACGGGAACTCCGTGTGCGAGTGCTCGGGCTGAAACGTCACCGGGAAATCGGGGACGATGATGAAGCTCCGCGTGAACGCCATGTCGTGGATGAGCGGAATATGCGGCAGATCGATGCGCGCCTTGGTCGTCGCGCGCCCGTCGCTGTCCACCGAGATGTAGCGCACCGGCGCAAACGGCTCGTACGCGAGCGCGTGGAGCTCGCGCGTGATCGGATCGAAGTGCGGATGGCCGGCGTAGCCCGCTTCGAGCGTGCCGTCGAAATCGGTGCGGCGCACGCTCGCGAGCTCGTAGTCGAGCTCGACGGGGATGCTGCCCGCCTCGACGCAGGCGCACAGCTTGCCGCCGACGTTCATCAGATTGGTGTTGACGTTGCCGTCGCGCTTGCCTTCGGCCGGCCCCGGGATCGGCTTGCGGCTCAAGACCTTCGCGGCGTGGGCGTCGAGCACGAAGCGGCTGCGGAACCATTCGGCTTTGCCGGCGCGCAACCGTAAGCCGTGCACCATGCCGGTCCCGGCGAACCAGTGATGGCGCACCAGTCGCACCAAATCCAGCTCGTCGATCGGATTGGGGCCGATTCTGAGAAAGCGGCCGGTGAGCGTCTCCGGAATGCGGCCGATCACCTCGAGATCGATCGCCGTGACCTCGCTCCGCAAGGGCGCGAAGTTGCCCGCCACATAGGGCGCGCCGGTGCTGTTCTCGGAGGGAACTGTTTTCGCTGTGACTGCCATGGTGCTCTCCTTCAAGAGTTCGCCGCTTAGCGCAGCAGGATGTTCAAGATGGAATCGGTGAGCCGTCCGAACCGCGGCCGCGTGAGGCCGGCCAAGCTCCACCGCGCCTGGGTAAAGACACCCTTGGCGTGGCTGAGCGCGAGGAAACCTTCCTCGCCGTGGTACGCGCCCATCCCGCTCAGGCCCACGCCGCCGAACGGCAGGTCGTCCTGCGCGTAGTGCAGCAGCGTGTCGTTGACCGTCACGTTGCCGCTCGTCGTGCGCTCGAGGACTTGCCGCACGACCGCACGATCGTCGCTGAACAGGTAGAGAGCGAGAGGCCGCGGGTTCGCATTGATGCACGCGACCGCGTCCGAGACTTGCTTGTACGAAACGATCGGCAGGATTGGGCCGAAGATCTCGTCCTGCATGACGCTCATCTCGGGCGTTGCGCCGATGACGAGCGTCGGCGGCAGCTTGCGCGCGTTAACGCTTTGCGCCGGGCCGATCTCGACGACGTTGGCGCCCTTGCGCTTCGCGTCCTCGACGAGCGCCGCGAGCCGGTCGTAATGCACCTGGCTGACGATCGCCGAGTACGCCTCGTCCGCCGCGCCGGCCGGATAAGCCGCGCGTGCGGCAGCATCGAACGCGGCGACGAACGCGTCGACCTTGCTCTCGTGGACAAGCGCATAGTCCGGCGCGATGCAGGTCTGGCCGGCGTTGCTGAGCTTGCCGTAGGCGATCGACTTGGCCGCGCGCGTGGGCGAGAAGCCCCTGTCGACGATCGCGGGCGACTTGCCGCCGAGCTCGAGCGTTACCGGGACGAGGTTCGCGGCGGCCGCGCGCATCACGGCGCGGCCGACGCGCGTGCTGCCCGTGAACACCAAGTGGTCGAAAGGCAGCGCAGCGAAGGCTTCGCCGACGTCGGCGCCACCCGTCACGACCGCGACCTGATCGTCCGCGAAAGTCTCGCGAATCACGGCGACGATCAGCTCGGACGTCCTCGGTGTGTGCTCCGACGGCTTCAACATCGCGCGATCGCCGGCCGCGATAGCGGTGGCGAGCGGCATCAGCGACAGACTCGCCGGATAGTTCCAAGGCGAGATGATGCCGACGACGCCTAGCGGTTGGATCACGACCTTGGCGGTGCCCGGACGAAACTGCATCGCGACGCGGCGCGCGCGCGGACGCATCCAGCGCCGCAGGTTCTTGCGCAGATAGTGGATGCCCTGAACGGTGGGCATGATCTCCATGATCGCGGTCTCGTAGGCGGACCGATGGCCGAAGTCGGCCTTGATCGCGGATTCGAAATCGCGGCGGTGCGCGAGGATGCCGTCCTTCAGCTTCAGCAGGTCCGAGCGGCGCTGCTCGAGCGAAGGCGCCCCATCGCGCAGAAAGGCTTCGCGTTGGGCAGCGAGCACCGACCAGAGGCGCGTCTCTTTGGCGACGGTGAAGCCCGCGCGCGCATCGGTGGTGGTATCGCTAGTCGTGCCCGAACCCGTCATCGGCGATCCTTCTGTGAGCGTCTCGCTCATGCCGCTTCTCAACGTGTCGGCCGCAGGATCGCGCGCTCGGCGTGGCCAAGCGAGTCAAGAGTCGTGAAATTCCGTGAAGCGCCGAGGTCTGACCCCAGCGTCTGACCCTAGGGTCAGACCCCGGGGTCAGAGCAGCTTCAGGCCCGTGCGAGCGCGCTCCGTGCGGCGTCGATTTCCGCGAGTAACGCGCGTGCAGTTCGCAGATCGCGCGTCTCGAACCCTTCCGTGAATCGCCCGTAGGTTTCGGTCAACGTCTCGCGGGCTTCGGCCGCGCGGCCCTGTGCGAGGCGAAGTCGCGCCAGATTCGTCGCCGCGCGCAGCCGCCACGACAGACTTCCTTGCACGTCGGCCAGCTCGAGGGAGGCTCGAAAGGAGTGCTCCGCTGCCGCCACGTCGCCGGCCAGCGCCGAGATCGAGCCGTGAACCCGCAGGCGCTCCGGCATGTAGAGATCGGAGCGAGCGCGTGGATCGAGATCGAGCTCCTTCACGAGGCTCAGCGCTTGATCGAGGTCGCGGTGCGCCGCGAGCGCTTCTGCCAGGCAGCAGGTGAGCCACGGCACCCAGATCACGTAGCCGCCCTCCTTCAGGCGTCGCAGCGCCTCGCGCAGATTGCTCACGCCCGCGTCGACTTCGTCGCAATGCACCTGCCCGTCGCCGCGCAGCCCGACGCCGAACCACTTGTGCGGCTCGAGCCCGTGCTCGCCGGCCACTCCCACCAACCGCTCGATGTACTCGCGCGCCACCGGCCAGTCGCCGCTCAGGTGGAACACGACCACACGCCACATGAGACAGAGGCACGCGGTGACGGGATCCTTGCTCTCGTCCACGCCTGCCGCGTCGTGCGCGGCCGCGGCGGCCTGGTCGGGATACCCCCGCATCCACAACGTGGCGCCGAACAGCGCATAGGCGTCGCGGTGGAATCCGTAGACGTTCATCATTGCGTTCGGATCCGCCGGCGCAGCGCGCATCGCGGTGAGCGCCGCGTGGGCCTCCGCGAGATTGCCTTTGATGTGATGCGACACGCCGAGCATGGCTTGCGCGGCAGTCCACGGTTCCGGCCCGCTGAGCAACGGCGCGATCGTCACGGCACGCTTCGCGATCGGCAACAGCTCATCGACCGCGCTGATGCGGCGGTGGTACATGTGCAGCCCGCTCAGCATCTGGAACTGATGCACCGGATCGTCGATCTGTTCCGCGATGGTGAGCGCGGACGTGAGGGCCGCTCGCGTTGCGTTCGTATCGCCGCCCGTGAACATCAACGCGTGGGCAAGAGCGGCGCGAAGGACCATTGCGTCGTACGACACCGCCCGCTCCGGCGGCAGCACCTCGAGCGCGCGCTCGGACCAATATCGACTTTCGGTGAGCATGCCGAGTCGCTGGAAGAGCTCGCACGCCTGCGTCGCCAGGGCCAACGCGATCTTCGAGTCGCCCGTGCCGGAAAAGGCCCAGACTAGCGCGGCGCGAGCGTTGGCGACCTGCTCGAGCGGTACGGCAGGCGCCGAACGCGCCAGCCAGTCTAGATAGAACTGTGCATGTCGGCGCGACGTTTCGGCCGTAGCGCCGCTTTCGACGAGCTTTGCCCTTGCGTACTGACGCGTCGCGTCGAGCAGCCGGTAACGCGGAGACTCGGCGCTCGTGTCCGCTGCCACCAGCGACTTCTGCACGAGCTGCTCGAGCACGGCGACGACCTCGTCGCCGCCGTCGCCCACGCTACACGCTCCGTCCCTCGTGAAAGCTCCGACGAACACAGACAAGCACCGCAGCAGCGCGCGCTCGGGCTCGCCGATCAGTGCGTAGCTCCAGTCGAGCATCGCGTTGAGCGTCTGATGACGTGGCGGCGCCGTGCGCCGCCCGCGCCACGCGAGCTTCATGTGGCTGTCGAGTAGAACCGACGTCTGCCGTAGCCCGTAGGTGCTCACGCGGCTGGCGGCAAGCTCGAGCGCGAGCGGGTTGCCGTCGACCCTGCGGCAGATGTTGCCGACGATCACGGCGTCGGTGTCGCCGAGCTCGGCGACCTCGGCGAGATACCCGCTCTCCGCTGCGCGCTCGCAGAAGAGCTGCGCCGCCGGAAAGGCCAAGAGCTCGGCCGCTTTCAGCGCCGCGTTTGCCGGCGGCGCCTTCAGCGGCGCGAGCGGGTAGACGTGCTCGCCGCGGGCGCGCAACGGTTCGCGGCTCGTGGCCAGCACGGCTACGCCACGCGTCTCCCCGATGACATGCGCCGCCAGCGCGGCCGCGGCATCGACCATCGCCTCGCAACTGTCGAGCACCAGCAGCATCTGCCGGGACCGGATGAAGTCGAGCACGTTGTCCGTGGGATCGCTGGCTCTGATCGTCAGGCCGAGCGCCGACGCGAGCGCGTCGGCGGCGGTATGGACACCCGCGTTGAGACTCAAGTCCACGAAGTAGACGCCGTCGACCGCGGCATCCGACTGCAGGCCCGCCACGGCCGCGGCGAGCGTCGTCTTGCCGACGCCGCCGGGGCCATGGAGGGTGACGAAGCGGTGCTCGGCGAGCAGCTCCGCAATCAGCTCGATGTCGGGATCTCGTCCGATGATGCGGCTCGGACGTCGTGTGGGCACGCCGCCCGATGGCCGCGCGGACGCGGTCGCATTCGCCGTCGCGACCACCGAGCCGACGAACGAATAGCCGCGCCCGGCGACATTGACGATGTAACGGGCTTGGCCGCTACCGTCGGCGAGCACCCTGCGCAGTCCCGCAACCTGGACGCGGAGGCTGCTCTCTTCGACCACGACGCCCGGCCAAACCCGCGCGAAGAGCTCGCGCTTGCTGACCACCTCTCCGGCCCGCTCGACGAGCGCAATGAGGAGATCGAGCTCGCGCGCGCCGATCGCCACGAGCGAATCACCCTTCAGCAGCAAACGCTCGGCGGGGAAGAGCCGAAATGGGCCGAACTGCGTGCAGTCTCCCCGGTCGCTCATCTACGGCGGCACGCGGGGGCCCGCGTCCAACCTACGCGCTCAGAAGTGGATCTTGTCGAGGAACCCCGTGAGCAGGCGGTTGAACTCGTCCGGCTTCTCCATCATGAGGAAGTGGCCGGTGCCGGCGAGCTGCGTGGCCTCGAAGGTCGGCAGCACGTCCTTCATCGCCGCGGCGTCGGGCACGCGGCCCGTGCCCGCGACCACCTCGTACGACGGCACGCGGATCGCGTCGGTCCAACGAATCGACGGATCGAACACGGCGGCCATCGCGCCGTTCGCCGTCGCCTCGGGCGCTCCGAGCATCATGGCGAGGATGTGCTTTTGCAGCGGCTCGGGAGTCGTGGCGACGAACATCCCGCGGATCATGCCTTCGCGCGCCTTCAACCCTTCGGCGCCCGTCATCGACGGCGGACCGCCCTGCCCCGCCTGCGGCGCGGCGAACGAGCGCATGTCGAGCGGGCCGTCTACGGCGACGAGTGCCGCAACGTGCTCGGGATAGTTGTGCGCGTATTGCCGGATCACCGCCGCGCCCATGCTGTGGCCGATCAGCACGATGCGGTCCGCGCCGGCCTCCGCGCGCACCGCTTCGACGGCCTTGGCGAACAGGTCCATCGAGAACTTGCCGTCCTTCGGCGAGCCGCTCTTGCCGTGGCCCGGCAGATCGAGCGTGATGACGCGATAGTGCTTCGCGAATTCGGGAACCTGGGCGGACCACGACGACAGGTCGCAGGTCCAGCCGTGCACGAAGACGAGCGTCGGGCCTTTGCCGGTGGTGGTGGAGTTGATCGACATGCCGTCGACCGAAGCCGCGGACACCGGCAGCGCGAACGGCAGGCCAAGGATCAGAGCCAACAACAGACGTCGCATACGTGGTCCCCCCAAATATGAGCCGGGGTCGCGTTTCGCGCCGCGGCGAGAAGGTGCCATGCTACACCGGTTTCCCACAACGAGCGCTCCTCCTTCGTTGCTCGGCGACACGCTCGGGGCTAGGCTGTTCGAGGAGCCGTCGTCGGGCGTGCAGCTTCCGGAGATGCAGCCATGAGACATCGACCGTCGCTGGTATTCCTCGGCAGCGCAATCATCGGTCTTGCGGCGTGCGGAGACACCGCGCAAGCCCCGGCGCCGTCCGCCGACGCAGCACCCTGGGTCGCCGCCCGCACGCCGGAGGGCCACCCTGACCTGCAGGGCAAGTGGGTCAACTTCGACAGCACGCCGTTCGAAGCGGACGAGACGCCCCGCCCGACGACCGACGTGAATCCGCCGTCGCATTGGACGGACCACGACAGCCCGCTGAGCCCGCAGCGGCGTTCGATGGTGGTCGACCCGCCGAGCGGCCGCGTGCCGGTGATGAAGTGGGCCGAGGACAAGCGCGACTACGACCTCGCTCACCTCGAGGACGCACCGCAGCACGAGACGCCGTGGGTACGTTGCATCACGCGCGGCGTGCCGGGCGGCATGTTCCCGGCGGGCTACAACAACGGCTACGAGATCATCCAGATCCCCGGCTACGTGGTGATCGTGTACGAGATGATCCACGACACACGGGTAATTCCGCTCGACGGCCGCCCGCACGTCGGCGCAAACATCAAGCTCTGGAACGGCGACTCGCGCGGCCGCTGGGACGGCGACACGCTCGTCGTCGAGACCACGAACTACAACGACAAGGGCTCGATCGCCACGAGCGCGGCGACCGGCCGCATCCGCGGCATCCCGCAGAGCGATGAGCTGCACGTCGTCGAGCGGTTCACGCGCGTGGGCGAGAGCACGATCAACTATTCGGTGACGATCACCGATCCCAAGGTCTACACGCAGCCGTGGACGGTGGCGCTGCCGCTGAACCGCGACGAGCACTATCTGATGTTCGAGTACGCGTGCCACGAGGGCAATCTCGCGTTGCCGAGCGAGTTGCGCGCGGGCCGGGCGCGGGAGCGTGCGTCGACGAAACCTGCCGAGTAAAGGGCGGCACTGACATGTTGGCGGTTCGTCATATCGCGCTCATGCTGTCGGCTCACGAAACCACTCCTGCCCAGGCCATGCTGCAAATTCTGTCTCACACTCCCCGTTGGGTTTTCGCATTGTTCGCGGGTCTACTGGCCTTCGGGCTCTTGCAGACAAAAAGCCGCCACGTCAAGGCAACCCTCGCTTATGTTCTGCCTGCCGGCATGGTGGCGTTGTCGCTGTCCGGGATCCAATCGAGCTTTGGGTTCAGGCCCTCTCCGCTCGCGGCTTGGGCGGTTGGGCTTACGGTGATCGCCGTCATTGGCTACAAGGTATTCCCGAACAAAGGGATTCTGTTCAACTCAGACAACGGCACCTTTTACATACCTGGCAGCTGGGTTCCCCTGGCCGTCATCATGGCGATCTTTTTCACCAAGTACGCTTTTGCAGTTATGCAAGGTTTCGGCGTAGCCGCTGCCGGAAGTCCCCTCGCTGCCGTGGCGCTCAGCTTGGTCTATGGCTGCTTGAGCGGGTACTTCGTTGCGCGCGCCGCGAGCCTGGTGGCCGCCGCAAGGCTAGAGCAAAGTGCGGCCTAACCCTTCGCTCGAGCGGACCTCCACCGGCATGGCCCGTCGAAGCTCTCAGGAACATGCTCCGCTTCGCCGGGCCACGCCGGTGGCGGCCGCTCAGCTCAAACTTTAGACGACGGAGACGCTGTGCCAATCCGACTGCCAACGGTTACGACGATCCTGGCGCTCTGTGTTTCGCTCGTCGGAACGGCAAGCCGCGCGGCTGAGCCTGCCAAGATCGAGCTGCACGTGCTACGAACGACGACTCTCACGGACGAACAGTTCCTCACCGGCGTCAGCGAAGGGCAGCCCGCATCGATAGCGGTGGAACTGCGTTTGCCGACGCTTGGCACCACACGCGTCCCGGCTGTGATACTAGTTCACGGGTCGAGCGGGTTGAGCGCAAGAGACGAACGCTGGTCGAGAGAGCTCAACGACATCGGTGTCGCGACTCTCCTCGTCGACTCCTTTACGGGCCGCGGGATCGGCAGCACGGTGGGTGATCAGGGTCAGCTCGGCGAACTGACCACAGTCAACGATGCGTACCGCGCGCTCGAGCTTCTCGCCAAGCACCCGCGCATCGATCCGGCTCGCATCGGCATCTCCGGCGGCTCACGTGGGGGCGTCGTCGCTTTGTACGCGAGCGTCACGCGATTTCAGCGAATGCACATGGCACCCGGAACGCAATTTGCCGCCTACATATCGTTCTACCCTCCTTGCACCGCCACGTACGTCGACGACGTCGACGTGGCCGCTCGGCCGATTCGTCTGTTCCACGGAACGGCCGATGACATCGCGCCGATCGAGCAGTGCCGCGCCTATGTAGAACGACTACGGCGGGCGGGAGCCGACGTGGAGCTCACCGAGTACGTCGGCGCTCAACACGGTTTCGACAACCCCGCGGGGGCCCGCCTCACGCGCGTTCGAGAAGGCTCACCAGGATTGGCTCCGTGCTCCCGCTACGAAAATCCCGTCGGGCGCATCCTCAATCGGAGCAATGACTTGCCTCCCAGCCGCGACGACGAGTGTCTAAAACGCCCGGCCACCCTCGGGTACGATCCCGACGCGACGGCGCGAGCGACCGACGCCGTCAAAGCCATTCTGCGGGAGGTATTTCGACTTGGACCCGCGCGGTGATTGAGGCGCATCGGCGCGAAGGCTCGCGCTGTCAGCGCGTTGACCTCGCAACCGCCGCCGTGATCCGCTCCGCGCTCGCGCTTCGCTCGGGCACCGACTCCGCGATCAGGCAATCGACGAGCGCACGCGCGTCGGGCACCGTCTCGAGCGTGTCCACCGCGTCGAGAAACGCCCCCACCTGCGCACCCGGCAACGGATACGCCGCGTAGCGCAAGCAGTCCTCGAATCGGGCCTCGTGCTCGGCCGCCGACAGCTCGTTGCCGGGAAACCCGGGAGCGACGTCGAGCTGCCGCGCGTAGACCTCGC
>DASQOL010000132.1:0-7886 GCA_035644475.1 Gammaproteobacteria bacterium
GCCTCCAGCGCCTCGTAGACCTGGCGGACCTGGCGCCTGGTCGGGTAGCTGCCCGACAGGAAGTACTCCTGGATCGCGACGTCATCGGGCGAGAACAGCAGCACGCAGCGCGCCGGCTTGCCGTCGCGCCCGCCGCGGCCGGACTCCTGCGCGTAGGACTCCAGCGAGCCCGGCACGTGGTAGTGCAGGACGTTGCGGATGTTGGCCTTGTCGACGCCGAGGCCGAACGCGTTGGTCGCGACCATCACGAGATCGGCCGAGTCCATGAACTTCTGCTGCGAGCTGTCGCGCTCGCCCTTGTTCATGCGCCCGTGATACTTCGCGACCGGAATGCCCCAGCGCGTGAGCTGCTCGTAGAGCTCCTCGACCTTCTTGACGGTCGCGCAGTACACGATGCCCGGCCGCGGCAGCTTCTTCAGCAGCGTGACGAGGGTCTTCATCTTCTCGCCCTCGTCGCCGAAGACGATCACTTCGTAGTGCAGGTTCGGGCGGTCGAACGTCGTCGTGACGGTCGTCGCGCCCTCGATGCCGAGCTGGAACAGGATGTCGTCGCGGACGTGCGGCGGAGCCGTCGCGGTCGTCGCGAGCACCGGCGGGCGACCGACGTCCTCGAGCGCCTTGCGCAGGGAGAGGTAGGCCGGGCGGAAGTCGTGGCCCCACTGCGAGACGCAGTGCGCCTCGTCGATGGCGACGATCGAGATCGGCACCTGCTCGAGCAGCGCGCGCGTCTCCTCTTGGACGAGCCGCTCGGGCGCGACGTAGAGCAGCTTCAACCGGCCGCGCATTAGGTCGTCGATGACGCGGTGCTGCTCGGCCCGCGCCAGCGACGAGTTCAGAAACGCGGCGGCGACGCCGGCTTCGCGGAGCGCGCCGACCTGATCCTCCATCAGCGCGATCAGCGGCGAGACGACGATGCCCACGCCGTCGCGCAGCAGCGCCGGGATTTGGTAGCACAGGGACTTGCCGCCGCCGGTCGGCATCAGCACGAGCGCGTCGCGGCCCGCGAGCGCGGCCGCGATGATCGCGGCCTGCTGGCCGCGGAACTCGTCGTAGCCGAACACCTCGCGCAGCACGCGCCGCGCGTCGGCCGGCGGCGCCGCTACGGCCAAGTCGAGGAGCGAGGTCTGCATCGGCGCATCATGCCACGCCCACCGCGCGCGGGCCGCCCGAGAAACTGGCCGAAGCGCGCTCGTCAGCCGCAAACTGCGTCCTGCGTTTGCAGCACTCCCGCCATCCCTGGCGGTCGGCCGCCCGCGCACAGCCGGTATACTGCGCTGCCCGGCCGCGGAGCGGCCGCGACTCGCAGGGTTTTGTGACCGGACGCCGCCTTCTCGCCTTACCTCGCGCCTGGTGCACAGCCGCATGCTGCGCGCTGCTCGCGGCCGCCGCGGCACCCATCGCCGCGCAGAACGCACCGGGCGACACACCGCGCTTCGACTTCAGCGGCGTGCAGCGCACGCGCTACGAGTCCATCGACGCGCAGTTCCGCCCGAACCTGAGCGAGAGCGATCGACTGCTCGCGCTGCAGACGAGCCTCCTTTTCGACGTGAAGCTCCCCAAGCTCGAGGTCTTCGGCGAGCTCTTGGATTCGCGCGGCGAATGGAACGATGCCGGATCGTTCGTGAGCACGCAGATCGTCGACGCGCTCGAGCCGGAGCAGCTCTATGTCGCATGGAACCTGGACGGCACGCTCCAGGCCGGCAGCAAGAGCACGCTGCGCGTCGGCCGTATGACCGTCGACTTGGGCAAACGCCGCGTGCTCGCGCGCTCCCGCTACAGCAACGCGGTGGCCGGATTCCTCGGCGCGGACTGGGACTGGCGCGGCGCCAACGGCTCCGAGGCGCGGGCGTTCTACTTCCTGCCGATGCGCACGTTGCCGGCCGACCTCGACGGCCTGCTCGACGACGACTACGACCTCGACCGCGGGACCCGCGGCGCCGCGTTAGCCGGCTTCTACTACCAGCTCGCACCGTTCGCGGACAAGAGCACCTTCGAGGTGTATCTCCTCGATTTCGACGTCAACCCGCCGCGGCAAACCATCGCCGCGACCGCCCACCTCTGGACGCTGGACGCCCGCCTCTACCGCAACCCGGAGCCCAAGCACTGGACCTACGAGGTCGAGCCGATCCTGCAGCGCGGCGAATCGGCCGACGTGTTCTCCGGCGTCACGCGCACGGGCTTGGACCATCGCGCGTACTACCTCCACCTCGAAGCCGGGTACGCGTTCGCCGCGAAGTGGGCGCCGGTGCTGCTGCTCCAGCATACCTTCGCGAGCGGCGACGAGGACCCGACCGACGCGCGCATCGAACGTTTCAACAGCCTGTTCGGCGACCGGACCTTCGAGTTCGGCCCCACCGACATCTACGGCGCGATCTCCCGCAGCAACGTCAACATGCTGGGCGTGAGGCTCACGCTCAAACCGAGGCCGCGCTGGCAGACGATGGTTCACTACGCCGACGTTCGGCTTGCCGAGGCCCGCGACTCGTGGGTCGGGTCGGGTTGGCGCGATCCCACGGGCGCGTCCGGCAAGGACATCGGCCGGCAGCTCGAGGCGCGGGTCACGTGGACGGCGATCAAGGATCGGCTCACGCTCGAAACCGGGTTCGCGCACTTCGACCTTGGGCGGTTTCCCGAGCAGACGGCCGGCGCGAGCTTCCGCGGCGATCCCACCTTCTTCTATACGGCGCTAACCACGACGTTCTAAGCTTGCCGCTATGCCGCCGGAGACATAGCGATGGGCTCGTGTTTGGCGCTCGCGCGCGTTTGCATCTGCCTGGCCGCGACGCTCGGCGCGCTCCGCGCCGCGGCGGACTCCGCCACCGTGGCCGTGGCCGCGAACTTCGTCCCGCCGCTCGAGGAGCTCGAGAAGGCGTTCGAGCGGCGCGGCGAGCACGAGCTCACGATCGTCTCGGGCTCCACGGTCCAGCTCTATACGCAAGTCGTGAACGGCGCGCCGTTCGACGTGTTCTTGTCGGCCGACGGCGAGCACGTCGACATGCTCGTGCGCGCGAAGCTCGCGGACGGCGCGACGCGCTTCACCTACGCGATCGGCAAGCTCGCGCTGTTCACGCGCGACACAGACAAGCTCGCGCCGCTGACGCTCGACACGCTGCGCCGTACCGACTATCGCTGGCTCGCGATCGGCAACCCCGAGCTCGCACCCTACGGCCTCGCGGCCCAGCAGACGCTCACGAAGCTCGGGCTCTGGAACGCGCTGCAGCCGCGGATCGTCCGCGGCGAGAACATCGCGCAGACCTTCACGATGGCCGAGACGCGCAACGCGGACCTCGCGTTCGTGTCGTTGTCGCAGGCGATCGCGTACACGGGCGCGGCGTCGCGCTTGGTGGTGGTGCCGGCCGAGCTCTACGACCCGATCCGCCAGGACGCCGTGCTGCTCGCGCGCGGTTCCGGCAACGCGGCGGCGCGCGCGTTCCTGGCGTTCTTGACGAGCGCGGACGCCGTCGCCGTGATCGAGCGCTTCGGCTACGCGGCGCCGGGCGCCGCGCACGGCCCGTGAGCGGCGGCTGCGACTAGAGATCGCTACTCGGCCTTCCGCATGTCGATGAGCGCCGCGGGTGGCGCCGCCGGGACTTGGGTCTTCAAAAACGGCTTCTCCGCCGCCTGATGGCACGCCTGGCATTGCGCCAGCATTTGCCGATACGCCGGCTCGAACGCCGTGAGGTCCTGCTTGTCGATCGCGGTCTTCAGCGTCGCGAGCGCCGAGTCCTCGACGCCCTTCAAGATCGGCCGCAGATCGAGGTCGCTGCCGTTCGCGAGCTTGCGCACCGCCCGCACGCGGATCGCCCAACTGAGCCGGCCGCGCGTCTCGTTGAAGTAGAACGTCGCGAGCGGCCAGTTGCCGTTGCGCGCTGCGAACCAGAGGTTCGCGAAGTTGTACTCCACGTCGGTCATCGTGTGCGATTGGCTCGGCAGCATGCCGCGGATGTCGGCGATCTCGGCCTTGAGCGCCGCGATCTCCGCTGCGGAATCCGCCGCGGGCTGCTGAGCGACCACGGCGCTCTCGACCGCGCCACCGAGCGCGACGAGCGCCACAACGAACATTGCTCTCACCATGCGGCTCCTCCTCCTGACAGACACCCATGGTGTCTGACACCTTTCGTCCTAGACGCCGGTCTTGCCGGGCACCGCTGGTGCGTGGCACCGAGCGTCGCAGCATAATAGCGCCCGAGCGCCCGTTGGGATCGACCGACCATGTGGACACGCCGCCTCGCCGCCATCCTCGCTGCCGCGACCGCCGTCCTCGGTACCGCCGCGCACGCGGACGAGGGCATGTGGACGTTCGACAACTTTCCCCGCGCGCTCGTCGCCGAGCGTCACGGCGTAAACATCGACGCGGCCTGGCTCGAGCGCGTGCGGCTCGCGACGGCACGACTGTCGGGGTGCACGGCCTCGTTCGTCTCGGCGGACGGCTTGTTGCTCACCAACCATCACTGCGTCGAGGGCTGCCTCGCGGAACACTCGTCGCGCGAGCGGAGCCTGAACGAGAGCGGGTTACTCGCGCGCGAGCGCACCGATGAGATCCGCTGCTCCACGCAGATCGCCGACGTGCTCGTGGACCTCGAGGACATCACCGCGCGCGTCGCCGCCGCGACCCGCGGCCTCGACGATCGCGCGGCCAAGGAGCGCCGCCGCCAGACGCTCACGAACCTCGAGCAGAGCTGCGAGGACACCTCATCTAAGTCTCGCAACCCATTGAAATGCGAAGCCGTGACTCTCTACGGCGGCGGGCAATACTGGCTGTACCGATACCGCCGCTACACCGACGTGCGGCTCGTGTTCACGCCGGAGGACGCGGTGGCGGCGTTCGGCGGGGACCCGGACAACTTTCAGTTCCCGCGCTGGTGCCTCGACATGGCGCTGCTGCGGGCGTACGTCGCCGGTCGTCCGGCGCGGACGCCGCAGCACTTGAAGATCGACTTCGACGGGCCCGACGACGGCGACACCGTGCTCGTCGCGGGCCATCCGGTATCTACCGATCGGCAGCTCACGGTCGCGGAGCTGCAAACGCTGCGCAACGACGTGCTGCCGCCGCAGTTGCTACGCGCCGCGGAGCTCCGCGGCCGGTATCTGCAGTTCGCGAAGACGAGCGACGCCGCAACGCGCATCGGGAGCGACCCGCTCGACAGCCTCGAGAACTCGCTGAAAGTGCAGCGCCGCCTGCTCGACGCGCTGCTCGACGACGAGATGCTCGCGGCGAAGCGCGGCCAGGAGGCGGCGCTGCGGACGAGCGTGGCCCGCGATCCGAAGCTCAGCGCGCTGTACGGCGACCCGTGGGCGAGAATCGAAGCGGCCCAGCAGACCGAGATCGCGATGTTGCTGCCGTACACCTACCTCGAGGACTCCGCCGGATTCAGCAGCCGGCTGTTCCGCTACGCCCGCACGCTCGTGCGCGGCGCGGCCGAGCGGCCGAAGACGAACGCGGAGCGCTTGCGCGAGTATCGCGACACCGCGCTGCCGCGCATCGAGCAGAATCTCGCGGGCGCCGCGCCCGTCTATCCCGAGCTCGAGCAGCTCACGTTGTCGTACTCGCTCGAGCGCATGCGCGAATGGCTCGGCCCCGACCACCCCGTCGTGCGGCGGCTGCTCGCCACCGAGTCGCCCGACTCGCTCGCGGCCAAGCTCATCGGCGGCTCGAAGCTCGCGGATCCGGCCGTGCGGCTCGCGCTCTGGAACGGCGGGCAACGCGCCGTCGACGCGTCCGACGACGCGATGATCGAGCTCGCGCGCAGCATCGACGCCGAGGCGCGCGCGCTGCGCAAGCGCCACGAGGACGAGGTGGAGGCGCCGGTCGAGCTCGCGAGCGAGCAGATCGCCGCCGCGCGCTTCGCGAGCCTCGGCACGTCGGTCTATCCCGACGCGACCTTCACGCTGCGGCTCAGCGTCGGCACCGTGCGGGGGTGGGACGAGAACGGCGCCCCGGTCGCGCCGTTCACCACGCTCGACCGGCTGTTCGAGCGTGCCACCGGCCGGCCACCGTTCGCCGTGCCGGAGCGCTGGCTCGCGGCGCGGCCGCGGCTCAACCTCGCGACGCGGGTCAACCTCGCGTCGGACAACGACATCGTCGGCGGCAACTCTGGCAGCCCGCTGCTGAATTCCAAGGGCGACATCGTCGGCCTGATCTTCGACGGCAACATTCACTCGATCTCGGGCGCGTACTGGTTCGACGACGCGAAGAATCGCGCGGTCGCGGTGGACGCCGCCTACATTCGCGAAGCGCTAACCAAGGTCTACGGAGCTACCAATCTCGTCGAAGAGTTGAGCGTAGGTCATTGATGTCAAATAAAACGCGGCTTGCGACAGCGGCGCTCCTCGGAGCCGCGCTCGTCGGCGCAGCGGCGCGCGGCGACGAGCCCCGCCAGCTGATGCGTACGCCGATCGCGGAGCTCTACGGCGCACCGAGCACACTCGACAGCGCCAGTCTTTCTCCCGACGGCTCGAGGGTCGCCGCCATTCGCACCAGCGACGACGGGGCTACGGAGCTGATCGTGCGCGACTTCGCGAGACCGGAACCGTCCGCGATCCTGAAACGGCCGGCGGGCGGGTCGGGACTGCGCTCATGTAGGTGGAAAACCGACACGAGACTCCTGTGCTCGATGAAGGATCCCAAGAACGACCTCACGCACTGGCTCGCGGTGAACGCGGACGGCACGGGCGAAACGAATCTCCGCGAGTTCGACCGCATCCTCCATATCTTGCCCGATCAACCTGCGCGGGTGCTCGTAACTGGTCCTCCGCGGGTGTATGCCACCTTCGTCGACGTCGAGACAGGGAAGCGCACGCCGCTCCTGGGAAGCAACGATCAGGACGGGAGAATCGCCGACGGCACGGGCGCCATCCGCGTGCGGCCCTACTACCAGTCCAATTCGCAAGGATGGACCTTCCTACCGGCGCCCAAGAGCGGCTGGGTCGTCCTCCACGAGGAGGCGCTCAACACGGAAGAGTGGTTCCTGCCCCTCGACTTAGACGAGCGCACAGATGAGGTCCTCTACACGCATCTCGCCGCCGATCGTCTCGCACTATTTGCGTGGGACGGGCACGAACAGAGACGAGTCGTGCGCGCGGAGCCCGTCGCCCACGTCGTCGACGTGCACATGGTCGGCAAGCCCGCGCGCGCAGCCTCGGCCGTGGTCCTCGACGGACTAGTGCGATGGGAACCCATCGACCCGCGCGTCGCAAGCGTCCGCGACGCGGTGCAACGGTCGTATCCTTCCGCTTTGATCTATGTGCTCGAGGAGGACTGGAACCAGCGTCACTACCTCGTGCTGGTCAGCGATCGTCAGGGCGCCGGCCGCTACTACCGCTTCGAGCCGCGCGAGGGACGCCTGGACGAGGTCGGTCAGACGTACGCGAATCTCGACGACCGCGTCAGCGCGCCACGCACGACGCTCGATCTGTCCCTGACCGTCGGCCGTCCGGCCGCCGCATACGTCACAGTGCCGGAAGGTGCCAGCGGTCCGCTGCCGGCGGTTGTGGTGCCGGCCGGTACGAGCTCATGGCCGAACAATGCGGTTCCGTTTCTCGTGGCGAGCGGTTTCGTCGTCATCGAAAATCCCGCGGAACCCCTCTACCGCGGCCAGCCGTTCGGCTCGAGCTGGCACGCGATCGCGTCAGAGATCAACGCGGCCGTGCGCGAGCTGACACGCACTGGCACCATCGACGCCGGCCGAGTCTGCGCCGTCGGTATGGGGCTCGGCGCATACGCGGCGTTGATGAGCGCGGGCGACAGTCCGGATCTCTTTCGGTGTGTGGTGGGGATCGACACGACCATCGACCCCGCCGTCGGCGACCGAATGATCGCGAGCGTGAAAACGGCCGCGTCCGTGCCCGTGCCGGTGCTGCTCTTCAGCGGCAAGGGGGACAAGTCC
>DASQOL010000133.1:0-18212 GCA_035644475.1 Gammaproteobacteria bacterium
CCGACGACGGGAAGTCGTTCGAGCTCTCGATCACCCCGCGTAGCAATCCGACCGACGCTCCGAAACGGCTCCGCCAGCTCCGCTGACGACCGGATGAGACCGCCTCGCGTGCGGCCCGGCGAGCGCGTGCGGTTCGTGTCGCCCGCGAGCCCGCCGAGAACGCGAGCATGTGGAGGCCGGGGCCGCGCTCGTCTCGAGCTGGGGTCTCAACGTCGAGCTCGGCGCGCACATCTTCGATCGCCACGGCCACTACCTAGCCGCGCGGAGCGTCAGGCGTCGCGCGCCGCGCGCACGATCGACGACGCGAGCACGATGAGTCCCACGAGCGCGAACAGCCACGCGCTGGAAGCGCCGGAGGCGTGCAGCTCCATCGTGCCCAGCGCGCGCCACGCCTCGCGCAGGAGCGCGACGAATCCCGAGCCGAACGCGGTGACGATCGCGATCGCGAGGCCGAGCGCACTCGCGGTCGAGAGCACGAGCCAGCGTTGCCGGTTCGCCCGCTCGACGCGCCCCAAGATCGCGCGCTCGAGAGCTGCCGTGTCGACGCCGGGCGCGGGCTCGCGGAAAGCGCGCTCGAGGTCGCTTGCGAAGTCCGTCTCCGTCATGCTCGTTGCTCCTCTTCTTCGCCGCTCATGAGTCGCCGCAGCTTCTTCAGCGCGCGCGTCACGTGCGATTTCGCGGTGCCGAGCGGGATGTCGAGCTCGGCCGCGATCTCGTCGTGGGTAAAGCCTGCGCCGTGACACAGCGAGACGCAAAGTTGTTCGATGGGTTTGAGCCGCGCCAACGCATTGTCGAGATCGAGGCGCGCGCCGTGCGCGGCCGCGGGGTCGTCGGGTGTGTCCGCGTCGACGGGCTCGGCGGTCAGCATGACCCGGGCGTTCTTGCGGATGTGCTGCAGATATTCGCGGGCCGCGATCCTCGCGGCCCACGAGGCGAACGCCGCCTCGCCGCGGTAGCTCGCGATCGCCCGCAGTGCTACGAGCAGCGTGTCCTGCGTGAGGTCGTCGGCGAGCGCGGGTTGCGCACCCATGCGGCGCAGCGTCGACCACGCGTGCGGCGCCGCGCGGCGCACGAGCTCCGCGAACGCGGCGCGATCGCCGCCGGCCGCGGCCTGCGCGAGCTTGATGTCGCTCGCGGCGGCCAGCGGGCCGCTCGGGATTGTTGCGTAGCGCGCCAAGCGCGGGGCTCGGGCGCGGTCAGCCGATGCCCGGAGCTCGATTCTTGCGGGCGAGCACGAGCAGGGCGACACCGATGCAGCCCGGCGGCGCGGCGAGCGCCGCAATGCCGGCGGCGATCGCGAGCGCCTCGGGGGCGCCCAGCGTCGCTGCCAGCACGAACGCGCAGAACGCGATGAACAGAATCGCAGCCGCGATGCCGAGGTACAGCACGCCGCGCCGGTAGTCGCGCTCGGGTTGGGTCACGAACGGGCGCGCGAGCAGCGCGCCGATCGCGGCCGCGTCGAGCGGCCTACCTTGCTCCGCGCAGCCGCGCACGATCTCGAGCAGCCGCATGCGCAGCCGCCAGCGCAGGTAGACAGTCGCGAGGAACAGCACGGTGGGGGCGCCCACCAAGCCCGCGAACAGAACTGAGTCCTTCATCGAGTCTCTCCGAAGTTTGGGCCGCCGATCAGCGGACTACTCTAAGGAGGCAGGCCGCCGCCGCGCGAGATGCACCCGGCTCGAAAAAAGGAGGAGGGGCGCGTGCGCGGCGCCCCTTGGGATCAGTGCGGCAGCGCCTCGATGTCGGCGATCGCGCGGCGCAGGATCTCCGCGATCTTCGCCGTGCGTTCGCTGTCCGGGCCGCTGCGCCACGCGTCTTTGAACACTCGCTTCGCGAGCTGCGCGAACGCCGTGTTCACGTCGCCGACCGCGCCGCCCGCGACGCCGTGCATGGCCTCGCGGATCCGCTCGCCGATGCCGGCGAGCACGTCCTCGTTCTCGTCGAGGTACCGCTCGCCCTCGGGGGTTATGTGGTAGACCTTCTTACCGTTGTCCTCGACGATCCGGACGTAGCCTTGGTCCTCGAGCAACTGGAGCGTCGGATAGACACTGCCGGCCGACGGGGTGTAGCAGCCGCCCATCCGCTCCTCGAGCGCCTTGATGATCTCGTAGCCGTGGCTGGGCTTTTCGCGGATCAGCCGCAGGATCACGAGGCGCATCTCGCCTGACTCGAACCAGCGGCCGCGGCGCTGGCGCCGGCCGCCGCCCGGGAACCCGCCACCCGTGAATCGACCGAAATCGCGGAACGCCGACCCGAAGAAATCGCCGAAGTCGTCGCCCCAGTTTCTGCGCGGCATGGCTGCTCTCCTTGGAGTAGTCCGATAGGTCGTGTGATATATCGTGAAGACCTATCGTGCGATATATCGTAACTGCCTGCAAGAGGGCCGGATGACGGTGGGGGGAGCCAGCGAGCTTGCGAAGGATGTTTCCGCGGAAACATCGGCACCGAAAGCGGCAGAAGTTTCCGCTGAAACATCCGCGTCAGCCGGATCGAAATCACTTGCCGCGGCTGAAGCCTATAGCCTTGAAACCACCGCACCGAGCACCCACGAACGGCGGACCCGCCGGAGGACACGCCAATGCTGGATCTGAGACGCGCCGACCAACGCGGCCACGCCGAGCACGGCTGGCTCGATAGCCGCCATACGTTCTCGTTCGCCGATTACATGGACCCGAAGCACATGGGTTTCGGCCCGCTGAGGGTGATCAACGAGGATCGCGTTCAGCCCGGCCAAGGCTTCGGCGCGCACAGTCACCGCGACATGGAGATCATCTCCTACGTGCTCGAGGGCGCGCTCGAGCACAAGGACAGCTTGGGCACGGGCTCGGTGATTCGGCCCGGCGACGTGCAGCGGATGTCGGCCGGCACCGGTGTTACGCACAGCGAGTTCAATCACTCGAAGTCGGAGCTCGTGCATTTCTTGCAGATCTGGATCCAGCCGGAACGGTCGCGAGCGCGGCCGAGCTACGAGGAGAAGCACTTCGACGACGCCGACAAGCGCGGCCGCCTGAAGCTCGTCGGCTCGCGCGATGGGCGCGACGGCTCTGTCGTGATCCACCAGGACGTGGCGTTGTACGCGACGCAGCTCGAGAGCGCCGAGCGCGTCGAGCACGCGCTCGCGAAGGGCCGGCGCGCGTGGATTCAAGTGACGCGCGGGAGCGTGCGGGTGAACGGCGAGACACTGAGCGCCGGCGACGGCGCGGCGATCGCGGACGAGCCCGCGGTCGCGATCGTCGGCGAGCAGAGCGCCGAGGTGCTGCTGTTCGACTTGCCGTAGGCACGCGCGTCTATCGTCTTTCGCAAACAGTCTCGCCCGCTTGAGGATTCCGTAGACAGTGACGGTCGCGTCCGCGGCGCGGTTGCCTTTATGATCGATTCGACCGGCGGCGCGGCCGCCGGAATTTCGAGCCAGGGCGGGAGGTGGATATGGGTTCTCGTGCAAAGGCGATTCTCGTTCTCGCGGGGCTGGTCGCGGCGACGCTGCCGGGCGTGGGCTCGGCCGTGGAGAAGGGCGACGTCGCGCCGCGTTGGCACGCCACCGACTTCGACGGCCGCGCGGTCGACTTCCCGGCCGTTGCAGACGGCAAGCCCACCGTTGTGGTGTTCTGGGCCACCTGGTGCCCGTATTGCAAAGCCTTCATGCCGTATCTCAAAGGCATCCAGGCCGACTACGCCAAGCACGGCGTGAAGATCGTCGCGATCGACGCGAAGGAAGACGGCCAGGGTGACCCGCAAGCCTATGTCCGCGCTCTCGGCTTCAAGCCGATCGCGGTCACGAACGGCGACGCGATCGCCGACTCCTACGGCATCAAATACATCCCGGGCGTGCTGATCGTCGACGGCAAGGGCACGGTCGCGTGGCGTAGACCGTGGAGCGATTTGCCCGCGGGCCGCCAGGTCGCGGAGCTTTGGGACGGACAAGTGCGGGCCGCGTTGGACGCGCTCGTCGGGCACTGACGAATATCGCCGAGGGGAGAGCACGAATGACGATCGACCGCCGCAGGTTCATCGAAGGCGGCACGCTCGCCGCGCTCGCGCCGTTTCTGCTGCGCGACGCCGTCGCGCAAGACGTGCCGCGCAGCAGCTTCGCCGCGAACGCCACGGCCGAGGACGTAACGGCCGGCATCGACATGAGCGGCAAGACCGTGGTCGTGACGGGCTGCAACTCCGGCATCGGCTTGGAAACAATGCGCGTGCTCGCGCTGCGCGGCGCGCACGTGATCGGCACCGCGCGCACGCTCGAGCGCGGCCAAGAGGCGATCGCGAGCATCCAGGGCAAGGCGACGCCGGTGGTGCTCGAGCTCAGCGACTTCGATTCCGTCGTCGCGTGCGCGAAGTCGATCCAGGCGCTCACTCCGTCGATCGATGCGCTGATCTGCAACGCGGGCATGCTGTTGATGAACGAGCTCCAGCAGGTGCGCGGCATGGAGATCCAGTTCGTGGTGAATCATCTCGGGCACTTCATTCTCGCGAACCGGCTGCTGCCGCAGGTCAAGGCCGCGCCGCAGGGCCGCGTGGTGGTCGTCGGCAGCGTGTCGCACCGGCAGGCGCCCTCCGGCGGCATCCAGTTCGACAACCTGTCGGGCAAGGGCTGGGAAGGGCAGGCCTACAGCCACTCGAAGCTCGCGAACGGGCTGTTCTCGCTCGAGCTGTCGAAGCGGCTCGCCGGCACGAAGGCCACGTCGAACTCGCTGCATCCGGGCGTCGTTGCGACCAACATCATGCGCAACTTGAATTTCGGCGGGCCGCCAGGCGGCGGTGCGCCGCGTCCCGCGGCGGGCGGTCAAGGCGGCGGTGGTCAAGGTGGTCCCGGCGGCGGGCAGCGGGCCGGCGGTGGCGGTGGTGGTGGCGGATTCACGTTCGAGCAGCCGGCCCAAGGCGCCGCCACCAGCTGCTACCTCGCGAGCAACCCCGCGCTCGCGCGCGTCACGGGTCAGTACTTCGCGGACTGCAATCCCGCCGAGCAGAGCGACTACCAGAAGGACCCGGCGATGGCCGCGAAGCTCTGGCAGGTCTCCGAAGACCTCACTCGCCCCTACCTGAGCTAGAAAATAGGGACATGTTGCATTTTCGACGGCGCGCCGCCGAGTCGGCACGCGGTCAGTCGAAAATGCAACATGTCCCTATTTTCTAGCGGGCGCGGCCCCAGAGCTGCTGGGAGGCGCGCTCGGCGCCTTCGACGAGCGCGCGCAGTTTCTTGTACGCGATCGCCGGGTCCACGCGGCTCGAGCCCACGAACGAGCCGAAGCCGCAGTCCGCGCCTGCGATCACGCGCTCGCGGCCCACGATCTGCGCGTACTGCACGAGCTGCTGCGCGACGAGCTCGGGGTGCTCCACGTAGTTGGTCGTGGACATGATGCAGCCCGGGATCAACACCTTTTCGTCGCCGAGCGGCGCGTCGGCCCACACCGCCCACTCGTGCCGGTGCCGCGGGTTCGCGGCCTCGAACAGGATCCCCGACGGCTTCGCCTTGAGCACGATCCCGAGAATCTTCTCGAGCGCGATGTCGTGATCGTGCGGCCCTTCGTAGTTGCCCCAGCAGATGTGCAACCGCATGAGGCCCGCAGGGATGTCGCGCAGCGCGTGATTCA
Organism: Gammaproteobacteria bacterium; assembly: GCA_035644475.1. Lineage (GTDB taxonomy): Bacteria > Pseudomonadota > Gammaproteobacteria > Steroidobacterales > Rariloculaceae > FEN-1219. Next base: position 5,592 of record DASQOL010000133.1, read on the forward strand.
GCGCCTCGACCTGGAGCTCGGCGCGGCGCAGGAACTCGGCCTCGTCGACTTCTTGGAATCCGGTGTGACGCGCCATCGCGAGGTCGGGGCAGTCGAGCTGGAGCACGAAGCCCGCGGCCGCGATCGCGTCGTATTCGGGCTTCATCGCGTCCGCGATCGCCTCGACGTAGGCGTCGTGCGTCGGATAGTAGCGGTTCGACTGGAACGCCGAGATCACGCCCGGCGACGCCGCGTTCATGAACGCGTCGAACGCGCGGTGCCTGGTCACGGCCGCTCGCAGGTTGGCCACGTCGGTCTGCATCGCCTCGCGATCGACGAGCGCCACGGGGCCGACGCAGCCGGCGCGCCTGAACGTCTGCTTGCCGAGCATTCGCCCGAGCGCCTCGCGTAGCTCCGGATGCGGCGCGAGATCGAGATGCGGCGGCCGGGTGTAGTGGCCCTCGAACCCCGTCAGGCGGTCCTTCACATAAGTGGCGTAGCCGATCTTGCTCGCCTCGCCGTCGCTCACGATGTCCACTCCCACGGCGACCTGCTTCGCGACGGCGTCGTCGACGGCCGCGGCCACGACCTCGTCGAACGCGGCGCGGTCGTACGGCTCTCCGGTCTCTTTGTTGTTGAGCTGCTCGACCAAGGTGGCGCCGCGCGGCAGGCTGCCCACATGCGTCGTGAGGATGCGGTCGGTGCTGAGCTTCATGGCGCCCCAATTTGACGCGTCGAAAGGGCCGTGGTCTAGTGCCAAGGGTCTGACGAGGGTCTGACCCCAGGGACTCTGTCCCTGGGGTCTGACCCTAATTTCTTCGGCCTGGTGGAGGGGTGGAATGCTCGCACGCGCTACGCGGCTCGTGGCGGCGATCGGCGTGCTGCTGTGCGCCGCCGCCGTGTCGGCCGCCGACATCGGCTACGACGCCAAGGCCGATCCGTTCGCGCAGCTCTCTGCCGCCGTGAAGCAGGCGGACGCGCAGCACAAGCTCTTGCTGCTCGTCGCGGGCGGCGATTGGTGCATCTGGTGTCACTATCTCTACGAGTTCCTCGACGCCAACCACGATCTCGATAACGCGCTGCACGACGTCTTCGTGGTGCAGAAGGTCTACGTCGGCGAGGACAACCCCAACACGGAGTTCTTCGCTACGTTGCCCAAGGCCGACGGCGCGCCGCACTTCTGGATCGTGTCCGGCAAGGGTCAGATTCTCGAGTCGCAGCCCACGGTAGTGCTCGAGGACGGCAAGAAGAGCTACGACAAGGCGGCGTTCGCCGCGTTCGTCGACCGCTGGCGCAAGCGCGGCGCGAACTGACATGAGCTACGAGCACTGGGAGATCCTGATCGAGGCGCGCGAGCCTATCGACGCCTGGAGCGTCTGCACGGTGTGCCTGCAGGTGGAGCGCACGGCGGCGACGCTGCGCCGGAAGTGGCGCTGCTCGGATTGCGGCGCCGACACCACCCAAAACCTCCACCGGCCTCTGCGCGCCTATCTCGCCGCGAACCCCGTCGAGACGCTCGAACGCAACTTGCAGGAGTGGACCACCGTGAAGGGCGTGCGTCCCGCCTACAAGATGCTCAAGTCCGCGCGCTACAAGTGCCTGGTGACGCTCTGCAAGAGAGAGCAAGGCGTCGCGAGCCCCGGATGAACGGCGCTTGAGCGGCTGCCTCGTCGAGCGTGTGGATCACCTCGTGCTCACGGTGGCCGACATCGAGGCCACCACACGGTTCTACGAGCGGGTGCTCGGCATGACGCGCGAATCGTTTCGCGGGCCGGAGGGACAGCCGCGGCACGCGCTCACGTTCGGCAGGCAGAAGATCAACCTGCAGGACAGCGATACGCAGACCCCGACCAAGGCGCGGCAGCCGACGCTCGGCTCCGGCGACTTCTGCCTGATCGCGGCGGTCCCGCTCGATGACGTGCTCGCCCAGCTGCGCGCCGAGGGCGTGCCGATCGAGGCCGGGCCGGTGCCGCGGCGCGGAGCGCTCGGCCCAATCCGGTCGCTCTACTTCCGCGATCCCGACGGCAACCTCGTCGAGGTCGCGGAGTACGCCGGCGGCTGACGGCCCGGCTGGGCCCGGCTGAGGACCCGGCTGAGGACGAAGTCGCGCCGCCGCAGATCCCCGCGCGATTGCACGCCGCGCCGCTAGTCTGCGAGACTTCGCCGCGAGCGCCGCGACCACGAACAACAGCAGGCCGGGCGCCCACAACAACGCATCTCGGGGGAGGACGGCTATGGGAATTTTGCCCGCTTCGCGGGCGGCACTGCTCGCCGCGGCGGTGTCGATTGGCACGCCGGTTGGAGCGCAGCAGGCCGCGACGCCGCCGATCCCGCTCGAGCAAGCGCAGCCCGCGGGGCCGGCGACCGAGCTCGGGCCGGTCGAGGGCTGGATCAAGGTTCGCTACAGCGTGCTGGCCGACGGCACGACGACCAACGTCCACGTGATCGACGTCGTGCCGCCGCGGTTCTCCACGAAGGAGACCATCGCCGCGGTGAATCACTGGAAGTTCACGCCGGCGATGGAAGGCGGCCGCGCGATCGACTGGCACAACAACGAGTCGGCGGTCGTGTTCGACGATCCCAACACCCCTCTCGACCCGACGCCGCCCTTCGCGCAGGCGTACCAAGAGGCGGTCGCGCTGTTGCAGGCGCAGAAGTACGACCAGGCCAAGGCGGCGAACGAACGGCTGCTCACGACGTTGACTGGGCGGCTCCACGAGATCGGGCTCGCGGAGACGCAGTCGGCGCTCGTGAGCTTGGGACTCGCCGATCCGAGGCGGGCCTATGACGCAATCCGCCGGGCCACGGACCCGGCCGTCGTCACGCTGGTCGACGACGAGCTGCGCCAGGCGCTGCAGATCCGTTTCGGAATCGAGATCGCGCTCGGGCGCGTCATGGACGCACTCGACACGTTCGCGCGGCTCGGCAAGCTCGCGCCGCCTCCCGGCGGGACGATCGCGGCGCAGGCTCAGGCGATCGCCGAGGCGCTGAAGTCGGACGCGGCGATCCGCGTGGACGGACGCGTGGATAGCGAGCCGTGGATTCACACGCCGTCGCGGCGCACGTTCACGCTCGGCAACATCGAGGGCGCGGTGCGCGAGATCCGGCTCGAGTGCGACCGCCGGGCGCAAGTGCTCCCTTACGCCGCCGACGTGGACTGGACGCTGCCGCCGGGCTGGGGAGCTTGCACGATCCTCGTCGACGCGCAGAAGAACACGTCGTTCAAGCTCTACGAGTTCAAGTAGCGGCTCGCGCCCGCGCCGGGATACTCGTCGAGCCTACTCGCCGGCGTTGATGTTGAAGAGCCGCGTGCCCTCCGCGGGGCCGTTGCGGATCTCGTCGTGCTGCACCGCGCGCTTCGGCGGCGGCAAACCCTTCGCGAGCGCCTCGGCCACCTGCTTCTCGTAGGTGCGCTCGCCCGACAACGCGTTGTGCACCGCGCCGTTGCCCTCGTGGCACGAGTACTCGTACATCTCGTAGCCCGGCCGCGACGTGATCATGAGCCGCAGGGTAAACGGCGCGGTGTATGCGCCGGGATCGTCCACGGTGGCGCGATACTCGATCATCTGCGGGTCCACGCGCGTGAAGCGCTCGGTGAGCTTGAACCGCTCGCTGTTCGGCGGCCCGCCGCCGTTCACGCCGATGCTCGTGAGGTCGGTGAAGTTGGTGGTCTCGACGACGAGCGTGTCGCCGTCCCAGCGGCCGCGCGCGTTGCCGAGATACTGGCGCACGCCCGAGTCCACGTGCGGGCGCCCGTCGAGCGGGATCAGCCGCGTGTCGTGGATCATTTCGTAGGTGATCGCGACGACGGTCGGGGTCTGCGTGATCCGCAGGCCGTTGCCGTAGATCACGGGCAGGAGCGACCCGAGCACGCCGCGCGTGACGCAGCGGTCGTAGAGCGTGAAGTCTTGGAAGCCGTCGAACGGGCCGGGTCCGAACGTGCCGCGCACGCGGTTCGCCGCGAGCGCCTCGCCCGCCGGCGTGAGCTTCGGCATCTGGCCGCTCGGCGGCTCGACGACGAGCGACGTGTAGCCGAACGTGCGCGTGCCGGACTCGTGCTGCAGGAACGTGCCCACCTTGACGTCGAAGTCGCTCGTGCTCTGGTCGCTGCGCGCGCGCTCGAGGAACTCTTCGGGCGCGAGCGTCTCGCGCGCGCCGAGCTTCTCGGGGCGATTCATCGGCACGCCGCGCAGGTCGTCGGTGCTCCACACGCCTTCGAGGCTCGGGTGACCCCACGATGTGCGCGGCGCGTGCCAATTCTTGTCGCGGTACGCGGCCGCGGTGGTTTCGGCGGGCACGGAACGCGAGGCGGAGGGTTGCACGGCGGCCGCGGGCGTCTGCGCCGCCACGAAACCGGGAACGAGCCACGCCAGCGCGGCCGCGCCGAGTGCCATCGAGCCTCTACGAATCGTGGTCATCGGATGTGTCCCCTCTTCGAGATCCGGCCGAAGCCGCCCGGCGTCGAGCCCGCGATTTCAGTGTACAGCGCCGCGCTCGCCGTTTGAGCATGGCCCGCGCGGGTGGCATGCTGATCCGGGGCCGCCGGCCGCCACGACCAAGAGAAGGGGGAATTCACCATGATCGGTCTCGCCGCGCGCCCGCGCAGTCGTCCTCGTGCACCCGGAATTCTCGCGCTGTTGTCCGCCGCCGCCGCACTGCCCGCGCTCGCGGGCTCGCTGCCCAAGGCCCGGCCCGAGGACGTCGGTATGTCGGGCGAGCGGCTCGCGCGAATCCACGACGTGGTCAAGGAGCACATCGACGCGGGTGAGGTGGCCGGCGTCGTAACGCTCGTCGCGCGCCGCGGCAAGATCGTGCACTTCGAGGCGCAGGGCTATGCGGACATCGCGTCCAAGACGCCGATGCGCACCGACAACATCTTTCGGCTCGCGTCGATGGGCAAGCCCGTCACGGCCGTCGCGATCATGTCGTTGGTCGAGGAGGGCAAGATCCGGCTGAACGACCCGGTGTCGCGCTTCATCCCCGAATTCGCGAAGCTCGACAAGGTCGCCGTGCCGAAGCCCGGCGGCGCCGAGGGCGAGTACGAGCTGGTCGCGGCGACCCGGCCGATCACGATCCGCGATCTCTTGACGCACGGCTCGGGACTCATGAGCGGCGGCCTCGGTCAGCGTTCCGCGGGTCAGAGCGTGCAGCGCGCGCCCGGCGACACGCTCGCGGTGTACATCCCGAAGCTCGGCGCCGTGGCGCTCGACTTCCAGCCCGGCACGTTGTGGCGGTACAGCGGCCTCGCGGGCTTCGACGTGCTGAGCCGCGTGTGCGAGGTGGTGTCGCGCAAGCCGTACGACGTGTTCCTCAAGGAGCGGATCTTCACTCCGCTCGGGATGCCGGACAGCGGCTTCTCGTTCACCGGTCGTCAAGCGGAGCGCGTCGCCACGATTTACACGCGCCGGCCCGGGAGCAACCTCGAGCCGAATCCGCAGCAGCAGCTCGACGCGGTGTACTTCTCGGGCGCCGGCGGCCTCGCCACTTCGGCCGAGGACTACCTACAGCTCGCGCAGATGTTGCTGAACGGGGGTGAGCTCGCGGGCAAGCGAATCCTCGGCCCGCGCACGGTGGAGCTCATGGTCGCGAATCACACCGGCGACATGGTCAACGGCCAGTTCGGCAGGCCCGCGCACGGGATGGGCTTCGGCCTCGGCATGCAGGTGGTGCTCGATCCGATCGCCGCCGATCTCGCGGTATCGAAGGGCGCGTTCAGCTGGCCCGGCGGCAGCGGCGTCGCGTTCTGGGTGGAGCCCGCCGAGCAGCTCGTCAGCGTCTACATGGTCCAGGGGGGCGCTGCCGCGCCGCTGCGGGCGGCGTTCGAGAGCGCGATCCGCCAAGCGATCGTCGACTGACGAGCGCGGCGCGTCCGCCCCCGGGGTCTGACCCTAGGGTCTGACCCTAGGGTCTGACCCTAGGGACAGACGTCGGCGTCAGTCCTTGGGGGCGCGCTGTCGTTCCGTGCGGCGCCGGATGAACGCGATGCCGACCAGCGCCACGCCGAGCGCGAACAACGCGAGCGTGCTCGGCTCCGGAACCGCCTGCGAGCCGGCGTCGAGCGTCGCCTCGGCGTGGGCGGCGCCCACGTGGGCGGCTCCGAGGTAAAAGGCGAAGGCGACGCCGAGCGTCCGATGCAGCATTGACAAGCTCCGATCCGTGGGGGGCATCACTCGAGGGGTGCCCGGCCGCAGGGTATTCAGGTTCCATGCCAGGGTTCGGTCCGCCCCGCCGCGGCAAGCAGTTAGCCGCGGTTGGGCCGGCCCCGAGGCGCGGGCGGCGGCTCCGGTGTAAGGATTCTCGACGTTGGACCGTGCGGCGCCGGCGAGGGCCGGCGGGCTTCGGTCATCGGCCGGCGAGCCGCGCTGCCGCGGCGATCCCGGTCACTGCTCGCGCAAGCCTCGCTCGAGCCCGCTGAAAAGCGGCGACAGGAGGTAGTCGAGCATGGTCTCCTCACCGGTCTCGATGAAGACGGTCGCGGGCATGCCGGGATAGAGCTTTAGCTCGCTGTGAGCGGCGAGCTCGGTCGGGTCGACGATCACGCGGGCGAGGTAGTAGGCCTTGTCGCCTTGCCGGTCGATGATCCGATCGGCCGACACCTCTTGCACGCGGCCCTCGAGCGACGACGTGCGCCGCTGGCTGTAGGCCGTGAGCCGCACGCGCACTTTCTGCTGCTGCGCCACGTTGTCGATGTCCTCGGGCCGTACGTGCGCCTCGACGACCAGCAGATCCTCGCCCGGCAGGAGCTCCATCAGCGTCTCGCCGGGCTTCACGACGCCGCTCTCGTGAAAGATCGACACGACCTTGCCCGCCACGGGAGCGCGGACCTCGAGTCGGTGCGACGCGTCGGCTGCCGCGCCGATCTGCTGCGCGAGGTCGATGAGCTTGTTCTGTACGTCGCGGAGCTGCGAGATCGCGTCGTCCAGCCGCTCGGCTCGGAGGTTCACGAGCCGCTGCTGCATCTCGGCGATGTTCTGGCCCGCGCGTGCGATCTCGGCCACGTGCTCGCCGCGCTGGCGTTCGAGCGCCGCGGCCTGACGCTCGAGCGCGAGCTGCCGTGGCTTGCCCTCGAGGTTCCTCTCGACCATCGAGCGCACCGACCCGAGCTCTTCCTTGGTGAGCGCGATCTGTTTTTCTTCCGCCGCGACCTGCGCTTGTCGGTCTCGCGGAGCACCGAGGGCCGATGCGCGATCACCAGCACGGTCGCGCCGCGGGCCTTCGCCTGCTTGAGCGCGGCGAGCAGCGCCAGCTCGCCCTCGGCGTCGAGGTTCGAGTTCGGCTCGTCGAGCACGAGCACGCGCGGCGCGCGATAGAGCGCGCGCGCGAGCGCGACGCGTTGCCGCTGACCGGGCGTGAGCATCAAGCCGCCGGCCATGATCCGCGTGTCGTAGCCCTTCGGGAAACGCAGGATCATGTCGTGCACGCCGGCTGCCTGCGCCGCCGCGACGACGTCGTCCGCGTTCGGCACCTCCATCCGCGCGATGTTCTCGGCCACCGTGCCGGGAAAGAGCTCCACCTCCTGCGGCAGGTAACCCAAATGCGGGCCGAGCTCGGCGCGCGCGCGTTGCGCGACGTCGGCGCCGTCGAGCCGCACCTTGCCGCTCGACGGCGTGAGCACGCCGAGCACCAACCGCGCGAGCGTCGACTTGCCCGACGCGGCCGGTCCCACCAGTCCCAAGCTCTCGCCGGGCGCCAACTCGAAGCTCACGCCTTTGACCACCGGCTTGCGCTCGGCGCCCGCGAGGTAGAAGACGTTCTCGACGCCGATCCGACCTTCCGGGTCGGGCAGGCGCAGCACGTTGGGCCGTACCACGGTGCGCGCCAGCGCGTCGCGGACGCGTCCGTAGCTCGCGCGCGCCGACAGCGCCGCGCGCCACGAGCCCACTGCCACCTCGATCGGCTGCAGCCCGCGCGACAGGATGATCGAGCTCGCGAACATCGCGCCGGCCGTGATCTCGCCGCCGATCACGAGGCTGGCGCCGACGGCGAGCATCGCGATCTGCAGCGCGAGCCGCACGTAGCGCAGCGCCATTTGGAAGCGCGCGCCCGTGTCGTTGGCCGCGAGCTGCTCGCCGAGCGCCGCTCCTGCGCCGTGCGCCAGCGGCGGTGCAGCGCGGGCATGAGGCCCATTGCATGGATCGTGTCGGCGTTGCGCGCCTGCTGGTCGGCGTCGTGCAGCAGCGCGTTCACGGACTTGCCCGCGCGCTCGAGGCGTTTCGCCGTGGCCGCCTGATTCGCAACCGCGGTGCCGAGCATCACCGCGGCGCCGGCCGTCGCGATCGCGCCGAGCGCCGGATGGATCAGGAACGTCACTAAGATGTAGAGCGGCACGAGCGGCGCGTCGAAGCAGGCCGCGACCACGGGACTGGTGGCGAAGCCCCGCAACGCCGCGAGGTCGCGCAGCGGCAGCGTGGCGTCGACGCGGCCCGCGAGCTGATCCTGCGTAACCGCAGCGAACAACGGAGCGCCGAGCGTCTGCTCCGCCGCGAGCGCCGCGCGCGCGATGACCTGGGCCCTGATGTTGTCGAGTGCCACGAGCAGCGCGATCAAGCCGAGCGCGAGGCCGGTGAGCATCGCGAGCGTCTCGAGGCTGTAGCTCGTGAGCACGCGGTCGTAGACCTGCGTCATGTAGATCGGCACGGTGAGCGCGAGCACGTTGATCACGAGGCTGAAGACCGCGGCCGCGAGCGCGGGGCCGCGCAGCGCCGCGCGGACGCGAGCGCGTCGGCGCCTTCGAGGGGTGCGGCGTCGGCGATGTCAGTCATCGCAGTCACGTTCCGATGCGCAACGTGCGCCTTTTCTTGTTGGTGGAGCCCGCCGACGACCCGCAGCGTCGACCTATCCATTGAAGCATAGGGGCAGGCGAAAATCTCCGCGTCGAGGCTTATGTAACGGGCGCGGCGGCGCTCGGCTTCGCGTGGCGGTGGCTCAAACCCGGGGGGAGCCCGATACTATCGGCCCCGCGCCGTCGAGAAGGATTCATGTCCGACCTCCGTTTGCCTTTGGCCGAGCGTCTGACGGCGGCCGTCGTGGCCGCGTTCGGCGCGGACTTCGCCGGCACGGACCCGATGGTCCGCCGCTCCGAGCGCGCCGACTACCAGGCCGACCTTGCGATGGGGCTTGCCAAGGCGCTCAAGCGCGCCCCCCGTCAGGTCGCGGAGGCCGTCGTAGCCAAGCTCGACGTCGCGGATGTCTGCGAGCGCGTCGAGATCGCGGGGCCCGGCTTCATCAACCTCACACTCGCGAAGAGCTTCCTCGAGCGCGAGGTGGGCGCGCTCGCGGCCGACTTGAAGCTCGGCGTGCCGCGCGCCGACCGGCCCGAGCGCGTCGTCGTCGATTACTCGGGACCGAACGTCGCGAAGGAGATGCACGTCGGCCACCTGCGCTCGACGATCATCGGCGACGCGGTCGCGCGGCTGCTCGAGGCGATCGGCCATGACGTGGTTCGCCAGAACCACCTGGGCGACTGGGGCACGCCGTTCGGCATGCTGATCGAGCATCTCGTCGACCTGGGCGGCGCCGATGCCCGCGCGCGCTCCGAGTTGGGCGAGCTCGGCGAGTTCTACCGCAAGGCCCGCGTTAAGTTCGACGCGGATCCCGCGTTCGCCGACCGTGCGCGCCGGCGCGTGGTGGCGCTGCAAGCCGGCGATGCCGACACGCTCGCGCTCTGGCGCACGCTGATCGAGATTTCGAAGCGGCACTTCTCCGAGACCTACGCGAAGCTCGACGTGCTGCTCGTGAACGAGGACATCCGCGGCGAGAGCTTCTATAACCCGCTGCTCGCCGACGTTGCCGGCGACCTCGAGCGCCGCGGCATCGCCACGATCAACGACGGCGCACTCTGCGTGTTCCCGCCGGGATTCACGAACCGCGACGGCCAGCCGTTGCCGCTGATCGTGCGCAAGCAGGACGGCGGCTACGGCTACGCGGCCACCGATCTCGCGGCGCTGCGTTACCGCACCGGAACGCTACGCGCCACGCGCTTGCTCTACGTCGTCGGCTCGCCGCAGGCGCAGCACCTCGCGATGGTGTTCGCGGTTGCAGCGATCGCCGGTTGGCTCGAGCCGCCGGCGCGCGCCGAGCAGGTCGCCTTCGGCACGGTGCTCGGGCAGGACAAGAAGACGCTCAAGTCGCGGGCGGGCGAGGTCGTGCGACTCGTCGATCTGCTCGACGAGGCGGTCGAACGAGCCGACGCCGAGCTCGCGAAGCGCGACGTCGAGCGCGGCGTTGAGCGCGACGCAGCCGAGCGGCGCGCGCTCGCTCCCGCGATCGGCATCGGCGCCGTAAAGTACGCCGACCTCGCGAACGACCGCATCAAGGACTACGTGTTCGACTGGGAGCGGATGCTCGCGCCCGAGGGCAACACCGGGCCGTATCTGCAATACGCGCACGCGCGGATCCGCTCGATTTTCCGCAAGGCGGGCGAGGGCGGTGTCCAGCCGCCGGTCGCCGGCACGCGCATCGCGCTCGCCGAGCCCGCCGAGCGCGCGCTCGGGCTCGAGCTGCTCGGCTTCGGCGCAGCGGTGCTCGAGGCGGCCGAGTCGCTGAAGCCGCATCGGCTCGCGGGTTATCTCTACGACCTCGCGACCGCGTTCACGGCGTTCTTCGAGAATTGCCCGGTGCTGCGCGCGCCCGATGCGGCGACGCGCGACTCGCGGCTCGCGCTCTGCGCGCTAACCGCCGACGTGCTCGCGCGCGGGCTCGATCTGCTCGGCATCGAGGCGCCCGAGCGGATGTAGGCTAGCCACCTCGATTCATCCGGCAGAGGAGCGACGATGGCCGATCTCAAGTTCGCGCTTCGCCAGCTGCGCAAGAGCCCGGCTTTCACCGCGGTCGCGGTCCTCACGCTGGCGCTCGGCATCGGCGCGACGACGGCGATCTTCAGCGTCGTCTACGGCGTTTTGGTCAGCCCGTACCCGTACGCGCGGCCCGCTGAAATCTGGACACCCGGCCTACGCACGGCGTCTCTCAACCAGCGCATGCGGACGTATCAAGTGCGCGAGTACCTCGCGATGGCCGAGCTGCCCGCGCTCGCGGACACGATGGCCACTGGGCCAGAGCAGATGCTGCTGACGGGCGAATTCGCTCCCGAAGTGCTGCAAACCATCCGCGTTTCCGGCAGTGCCGGAAGGTTCCTCGGCGTTGCGCCGATCCTCGGCCGAACGCTCGGCCCCGGGGACGTTCGTGCGAGCGGCGAGCCCGAGCCGGTCGTGCTGCTGAGCTTTCGCTTGTGGCAGCACTTGTTCGGCGGCCGGCCCGACGCGCTCGGCCAAACGCTGCGCTTGAACGACGAGCCCTACACCGTCGTCGGCGTGATGCCGCCGCGCTTTGGCTGGTGGACGAGCGACGGCCTATGGCTTCCGCTCGGGCGTGAGCAACCGGATCGCGGCGTCTTCCCGATCGTGCGACTCGCACCCGGTGCGACCCAAGCGGTCGCCGAGCAGCAACTGCAGGACCTACAGACGCAGTTGGCCAGCGCGAACCCCGGCGGGTTTCCGCGGGACGAGTTTGCGTCGCAGCTCACCAACTACCTCGACATCACGGTCGCGAGCGGCGAAATGAAGCGCAGCCTGCAACTGCTGTTCGGCGCCGTGGGGTTCCTGTTGTTGATCGCCTGCGCGAACGTGGCGAGCCTGCAACTGGCCCGCGGCTCCTCGCGCGTGCGCGAGGTGGCGGTGCGGCTGTCGCTCGGGGCACAACGACGGAGGCTCGTGCGGCAGCTCCTGACGGAGAGCGTGCTGCTCTCGGGCGCCGGCGGCGTGCTGGGGCTCGCGTTCGCATTCGCCATCACCCGGCTCATGGTCGTGCTGATGCCGGATTTCTACGTGCCGAACGAAGCGCGCGTCGAGGTCAACGGCATCGTTCTCGCGTTTTGCGCCGGAGTCTCGATGCTCACCGGCATCGTGTTCGGTCTCGTGCCGGCGCTCCAGTCGTCGCGGCCGGATCTCACCGACGCGCTCAAGGACGAGGCGTGGGGATCGAGCGCCACGGCCGGCGGCAAGACGCGCGCGGCGCTGGTCGTCGCGGAGGTGGCACTGTCGGTGATGTTGCTCATGAGCGCCGGGATGACGATCCGCGCGTTCATCGCTCTGCAACAGGTGGAGCTCGGTTTTCGGCCCGAGCAGGTGGTCACCGCGGACGTGCTGCTGTCGCCGAATCGCTACGACACGGCGGACAAGCGCAATCGCTTCGCCGTCGAGCTCTTGGAGCGCGTCCGGAATCTGCCCGGAGTGGCTTCCGCGTCGATGGGGAACGGCGGGCTGCCGTTCGGCGGGAGGTCTAGTCGCTACTCCATCGGCGGCGAGGCATCGGCGGAGAATCAGCGGATCCTCATCCAGCTCGGCAGCGCCGACTATCTCGGCACGCTCAAGATTCCGCTTCGCGAAGGCCGGATGTTCACCGAGCGCGAGATCGCGGACGCTAGCGCCGTGGTCGTGCTCAACGAAACCGCTGCGAAGCTCTGGCCGGCGGGCGAGAGCCCGGTCGGCCGTGTCATCCGCTTGGACGAGCTCGGCGCCGGGAGTCCGAATGCATCGGCCGAAGTCACCGTCGTTGGGGTGTTCGCCGATACCCGCAACGCCGGGCTGAGAAGCGACCCGCAGCCCGCGGCGTTGCTGCCGTTCACTCTGGTAGCGGTCCAGAGCA
>DASQOL010000134.1:0-8894 GCA_035644475.1 Gammaproteobacteria bacterium
GAGCCCGATCGGCTTGGGGCACGTGCAGCGCGACCTCGCGATCGCGCGCGAGCTCCGCAAGCTCGAGCCCGACCTGCAAATCGACTGGTTCACCGTCGACCCGGCCACGCGCTACCTCGAGCGCGAAGGCGAGCGCGTGCATCCGATCTGCAGCCGGCTCGCGAACGAGAGCAAGCATTTCGAGCACGTGGCCGGCGAGCACGATCTCTCCGCGTTCTTCGCGCTGCGCACCATGGACGAGATCATGATCGACAACTTCATGACGTTCTCGGACCTCATGGACGCCGAGCACTACGACCTCGTGATCGGCGATGAGGCGTGGGAAGTGGACTACTACTACCACGAGAATCCCGAGCTCAAGCGCCAGCCGTTCGTGTTCTTGACCGACTTCGTCGGCTGCGTGCCGATGGACGGCGACGAGCGCGAGGCGCACCTCTGCGCCGACCGCAACGCCGACGACATCGAGCACGTGGCGCGTTTCCCGTACGTGCGCGACGCGGCGATCTTCGTCGGCAACCCGCCGGACGTGACCGAGCAGACGTTCGGTCCCGGCCTGCCGCGGATTCGCGACTGGACGGACCGGAACTTCGCGTACACCGGCTACGCGCTGCCGTTCGATCCGCGGGCTTTCGCCGACACCGACAAGCTGCGCGCGCGGTTGGGCTACGGCCGCGACGAGCGCATCGCGATCGCGGCCGTCGGCGGCACGTCGGTCGGCAAGCATCTGCTGACGAAGATCGCGCAGGCCCTGCCGCACATGCGGCGCGAGGTGCCGGATCTCCGGATGATCATGGTCACGGGGCCGCGCATCAAACCCGAATCCCTGCCGCGCGTCGAAGGTCTCGAGATCCGGCCGTACGTGCACAACCTGTTCGAGCACCTCGCGTGCGCCGACGTGGCGCTCGTGCAGGGCGGCTTGAGCACGTGCATGGAGCTCGTCGCGACACGCCGGCCGTTCGTGAGCTTTCCGCTGCAGCGGCATTTCGAGCAGTGCGTGCACGTACGGCGGCGGCTGTCGAACTACGGCGCCGATCGCGCCGTGAGCTACGCGGCGCTCGCGCCCGAGCAGCTCGCGGAACAGACGCTGCAAGCGCTGCACACACCCGTCATGTACAAGCCCGTCGAGACCGACGGCGCCGCGCGCGCCGCGCGGCGCATCGCCGAGGTGCTCGACAACCGCTGGTGGGTCAAGTAATCGCAACCGAACTTTGAGAAGGAGAACGGAGATGAATAGTCTATTCGTGCGGCTACTGGGGCTCGCTTACGGCGTGATCGTGTATTGCTTCTTCCTCGCAACGTTGCTCTACGCGATGGGGTTCGTGGGCAGCCTGTTCGTGCCGAAGGGCATCGACGGCGGCGTTGCCGGCCCGGTGATCGTCGCGGTGCTCGTGAACGTCGCGCTGCTCGGTCTGTTCGCGGTGCAGCACAGCGTGATGGCGCGGCCCGGATTCAAGCGCCGGTGGACGAAGATCGTGCCGAAGCCCGTCGAGCGCAGCACGTTCGTGCTGTTCGCGAGCGCGGTGCTCGCGCTCTTGACGTGGCAGTGGCGGCCGATCACTGCGGTGGTCTGGACAGTGACCGACCCGGTGGCCGTCGGCGTGCTCTGGGTGGTCTTCTGGCTCGGCTGGGGAACGTTGCTGCTCGCCACGTTCCTCATCAATCACTTCGAGCTGTTCGGGCTCGCGCAGGTGTGGCGGTTCTTCCGCCGCGTGCAGCCCGCGCCGCAGGCGTTTCGCACGCCGGGCCTCTATCGCTGGGTGCGGCATCCGATCTATCTCGGCTTCTTGCTCGCGTTCTGGGCGACGCCGCGGATGACCGTGGGTCATCTCTTGTTCGCGCTCGCGACCACGGGCTACATCCTGATCGGCATCTGGTTCGAGGAGCGCGACCTCATGGTCGAGTTCGGAGAGCAGTATCGCCGCTACCGCGCGTCGGCGGGCATGCTCGTACCGCGGCTCGGCCGTCGCGAGCGGCCGCAGCCCAGCGCGTCAGCGGGCAGGGCCTCAGACACGCGCAGTGTCTGACACCGCAGGGAAACGAGTGGTGCGGTGTGCGGGCTAGGCTTCGCGCGACAGTAACTTGCCGTAGCCCGGCGCCGCGCCGCTCAAACCTACGAGCTTTGCGCCGGCCCACAGGCCGTGCGGCATGCTCGAGATCACGGGAACGCCGGTGCGCCCCTCGAGCGGCGCGATGAGCTCGAGCGTGCGGAAGCCGCCGCACGACACGAGCAGCGCGTCGGCGCCTCTGGCGGACTTGCCCACGCGCGCGCCGAACTCGAGCAGATCGTTCTGCGTGACCTTGTCGACGTCCGCGATCGCTTCGATGCCCATCCCGGTCACGACGACCGGCTCGAGGCCGTGCTCGATCAGGAACGCGCGCAGCCGGTCGTTGACCACGTCGTTGTAGGCGGTGGCGACGGCGACGCGCTTCGCGCCGACCGCCTTCAGGCCGTCGATCACGCCGTTGCTCATCGTCGTGGCCGGCAGTCCCGAGGCGTCGATTACCGCCTGGCGGAGCTTCTGGTTGAACGCTTCGCCGTTGTAGAACGTGAGCGACGTGCCGGTGAGCTCGATCGCCTCGGCGCCCGCTGCCTTGAGCTTTTGCGCGGCGGCCGGGATCCGCGGGATCACGGAGTCGAATCCTTCCGGCGTCATCTGCTCCACGCCCAAGCCGGTCACGACGAACTTGAGCCGCTCGCCGTACATCGCGACGCCCTCCTCGGGCACTCCGCGGTTCGCGGGCGGGAAGATCAACCCCAGCACCGGCACGCGGTCGGCGGCGGCAGCAATACCGAATCGAGCGGCCGCGACGGCGGCGGCGCTACCCGCGAGAAAGTCCCGGCGTCTTGTGTTCATCGCATCTTCCCCCTGCCCGTCGAGCCCAGCCGAACGATCATACCGAAGCGGTGAGCCCGCGCCGAGACTGTTGGGGGGCTTTTGGGGGCTTCGGCGGCTTGACGTACTGTGTGACACTATGTACTGTGTGACACCTTGTGATAGGTGACGCATGGTAGCCATTCGCGACAGCAACGCCCAGAAGCTCGAGACCGAGCTGCGCCGCGGCGTGCTCGTGCTAGCCGTCCTCTCGCGGCTGCGCACCGCGCAATACGGTTACTCGTTGCGCCAAGCGCTCGCCGAAGAGGGCATGCCGATCGAGGAAGGCACGCTCTATCCGCTGCTGCGGCGGCTCGAGGAGCAGGGGCTGCTCGCGAGCGACTGGCGGATCGAGGAAGGCCCGCCGCGCCGCTACTACAAGTTGAACGCGAAGGGTGCGCGGCTCTACGACGAGCTCACGACGAACTGGCGCGGACTGGTCAAGACGATGGACAGGCTGTTGGACTAGGAGAACGAGATGCAAGCCCAAGAACTCATCGAGAGCTACGTGGACGACGTAGCGCGGCGCCTGCCGCGCAAGGTGCGCAACGACGTAGGTCTAGAGCTGCGGGCGCTCCTCGGCGATCAGTTGAAGGCTGCGGCCGCAGAAGCGGGGTGCCAACCCGACGAACGGATGGCGATCGACTTGGTGCATCGCTTCGGCCGGCCCGACGACGTGGTGTCGAGCTACCGGGAGCGCGGCTTCAACCTGATCGAGCCGGGGGACGCGCCGCTGTTCGTGAAGCTCGCGACGATTTGCGTCGGGCTGCAATGGGCGCTCACCCTGCCGGCCGTATTCGCCGGGACGAGCACATTCAGCGCGTGGTGGGTCAGCTGGGGCTTCGGCGCGCTCGCTTGGCCCGGGGCGCTGGTGCTCTGGTTTGCCGCCGCGGCGTGGGTCCGTCGCGTGTCTCCCGTGGACCCGGACACTCGGCGACGTCCGTGGACGCACTGGATCTTCTGGCTGCCGATGTCCGAGGACTGGCAGCCGACGCTCGTGCGCCGACCCGGTGCCCGCGAGGTCAAGCTGCAGATCGCGTTGGCCGCGCTCGCCACGGGTTTCTTCGCGGCCCCGGCGTGGTTCCTCGATCTTTTCGTCGCCGATGCTTCTTGGGCGCGGTACGACGGCGACTTCGGCCGGTGGTTGCTCGCGCCGTTGATCGGGTTGATGGTCGCACGGCTCGCACTCTTCGTCGCGATTACCGCCGATCCGCGCCGGCGCGCGCCCACCGAGAAGCTGCGCTTCGGCCTGTGGGCCGCGCTCGTGGGATTGCTCTATTGGTCCGCGTTCTCGTGGACCATCTTCGCGGCGCCGGCTGTCGACGCGCCGTTCAAGGCATGGCTGAGCGTCTTCCTGCTCGTGAACACGCTCCAGATCGTTGCGTGGCTCCGGCGCGCGCGGACGCGCGTCCGCGCGCCGGCGAGCCGAGCCTGAATCGTCGAGAGTGCCGGCGCGCACGTGCTCACGCACGCGCCTAACCGCGCCGGCCCGGCTGAGCGTCGGCGCTTAGCTCCCGCCCCCGCAGCCCCCGCCACCGCAGCCTCCGCCGCCGCAGCCGCTACTGCCGCAGCCGTTGGCGCCGCCGCAGTCGCCGCCGCCTGCGTGCCCGCCGCTACCGTCCGGGCAATGATTCCCCGTGGCGCTCCCGCCCGCGCCGACCACGGCCGCATCCGCGTGGCCTCGGCGGCGCTTGCGCGGAGCCTGACGCTTACCGCGCGCAGCCACTCGCACGAGCGCGATCACGAGCGCGACGAACATGACGAGCAGCAACAGGGCTCCGGCCGCCGACGACGGCGTCTTGGGCTCGCCTTGCGCGAACGCGCGCGCCATCGCGAGCACTCCGCCGCCGAGCAGCACGCCGAGCGCGCCGCGGCGCAGCAGCGCCCGGTCGAACGTCACGACGTCCCGGCGATTGACGCGCACGAAGTCGTTGCGCGGGTCGAACCGTTCGCGCGCGGCAGGCCAGACTTCTTCGGGCGGTCCGCCGAAGTAGCGGCGATAGGAAGCGAGCGTGTCTTCGTACCACTCGTGGTACTTGCGGCCTTCCGCGGCCCCGCCCTGCGTCGGCCCGTGATGCAACGACGTCTCGAGCGTGTCGCGGCACAGCGTGTCCCAGTAGTGCCGCGAGTACAGCATGTGCAGGTGCCAGACCTGATCCACCTCTTCGGAGGGCGTCACCGGGTGCCCCGCGTGGACCGCGAGAAAGCAGAACTTGCGGTACTCCTCCATCGCCCGGTCGGCGAAGCGCGCCGACCAGCCGTTCTCGCGCGCGAGCCGCTCGGAGAACGGCAGCGCCGTGTCGGAAGCGTCCAGCTCCAGATTCAGGAGCCGCTGCCATGTCGTGAGCTCTTGTATGTTCATGTTGTTCCTCACTACTTCGTTATGTGCCACTTTATACAGGACAAATAATACACGTATTGTGTGTCCTGCACAAGAAGTCGTATCATGCGAGCGTATGCGAAGCCCCAAACCCGCTCGAAACAAAGCAGCCGCGACGCCGGCCGAGGCTCCCGGGCCCCAAGCCGCGTCCGCCCCCCCGCCGCAATGGACGATCTTCAGCAACCACGCGCACGTGCTCGTGTGCATCGTGCGCAACCCCGAGGAGCGCGTGCGCGACATCGCGCACAAGGTCGGAATCACGGAACGCGCGGTGCACCGGATCATCGGCGACTTGGAGCAGGCCGGCGTGATCACGCGCGAGCGCCTCGGCCGAAGAAACCGCTACAGCGTGTCGCTCGACCGTCCGCTGCGGCATCCTCTGGAAGCGCATAGGACGATCGCGGAAGTCATCCGCGTCATCGAGAGCTAAATCGCGCGAGGGATCGATCCATGGCGGCGACCGACGAGCGCGAGCTCACGGTAGAAATCATCTGCACCAAGCTGCCCGGCACGGACTGGGACGGCGTGGGGCCGGTGCATCTCGGCATCCAGAGGGACGAAGCGATCGAGCAGGCGACGCCCGCGGATAGCAAGCGCGTCGTGTTTCGCCCGGTGCTTCGCGTTCGGCGCAACACCGATGGCTCCGCGAACTTCCTCGGCCCTTATGCGCACGGCCCGCGGGCGGAACGCTTCATCTATCTGAATTGGGTCGTCGTTCGTGGCGGCGTGCCGGTCCAACGACCCGGCAGGATCAAGCTCCACCTCAACCACATCGATTGGACTCACGCCGAACGAGCGGCCGCCAACGACATGCCGATCAGGGTCACGCTCGAGCTCACCGGCGCCAAAGGCAAGCCGGTGTTCGCCTCGGTTCGCCCCGGTGCGGCCAGGTGGGAGTTTCCGGACTGAGCAGCCACCCCGCCCTCGGGCTCGCGTACCCCGGGTCGCCGACGATCGTCTACCGAAGCTACTGATCGCGCAGCACGTCCGACGGATTCGCCGCCGCAGCACGGCGCGCCGGCACGAACGCCGCGAGACCGGCGGCCGCTGTAAGCACGACCGCAGCAGCGACGAAGCTCACGCCGTCCACGGGTGCGACACCGAACAGAATCGTGCGCATGCCGAGCGCCGCGAGCACCGCGAGGCCGAGCCCTGCGGCGAGGCCGATGCCCGCCACCACGAGCGAATCGCCCACGACCATGCGGACCAACCGCGGCGCCGTCGCACCCAACGCGACGCGAATGCCGATCTCGTGCGAGCGCCGCTCCACGGCGAACGACACGGCTGCGTAGATACCGAGACCGGCGAGCAGCAGCGCGAGCGCGGCGAACGCACCCATCAATAGCGTCGACGTGCGGGCCGTCATCCGCGCGCCGGCCACGTGCGCCGCGAATGACTCGAGCCGCGTGACGGGCAACGACTCGCGAACCTCGCGCAGCGCTCGCGGCAGTGAGCCGAGCATCGCGGCCGGATCGCCGCTCGTCCGCAGAACCACCGAGAACCCGCCGACGGCGACTTGCTCGGCGGCGTAGTACATCATCGCGGTCGGCTGCTCCTCGAGTGACGCGATCTTCGTGTCTGCGACGACTCCGACCACCTCTTTCCAGCTGTCGGGCACGGATTGCGCGCGGACTCGCTTGCCGACCGCGTCGCCGCCGAAGAACGCTCGCGCGGCCGTCTCGTTCAGCACGACCACGGGCGGCGACGTCGGGCGATCGGTTTCGGAGAACGTGCGGCCAGCAACCAACCGAATCCCCATCGTCGCGAAGTAGCCGCGGCTCACGAGGGTCAACGGCATCTCGACCGCGTTCGTGCCAGCCGGCGGCTCGTAGCCCTCGACGACCGTCGATGTCGTGCCGGCGTTCGGGCTGAGCGGCAGCCGCGTGGTCAGCGACGCGCTCTCGACGCCGGGCAACACCCGCATGCGCTCTAGAATCTGCTCCGCGATCGCGAGCATGCCGTCCTGCGTTGTCACCCCGGCCTGCGCGGGGATCGTGCCGATCACTGCGATGCGGCTGGCATCGACACCGGGATCGACCCGGCCGGTGTTGACGAAGCTGCGCGCGAGCAGCGCGGTGGCCACGACGAGCACCGCCGACAGCGCCACCTGCACCGCGACGAGCGTGCCGCGCAGCAGCGACGCGCCGCGGCCCGCCGACTGCGTGCGGCCCGCGTCGCGCAGCGCGGCGGCGACGCCCGCGCGCGTCGCGCGGCGCGATGGCAGCAGCCCGAACAGGAGTCCCGTGCCAAGTGCAGCGAATACGCTGAATGCCACCATCCGCAAGTCGAAGCGAAGATCGAGACCCCCGTTCAATGGCGGCAGCGGCACGGCCGATAGAATGCCTTGCAGCCCCGCCGCCACACCGAGGCCGGCCGCACCGCCGATCGAGGACAGGAGCAGTGCCTCGAGCAGCAGCGGCCGGGCGACGCGAGCGCGGTCGCCGCCAAGCGCCTCGCGGATCGCGAGCTCGGGCGCTCGGGCGATGCCGCGTACGAGGAGCAAGTTCGCGAGGTTGCTGCACGCGAGCATCAGCACGACAGCCGCGACGGCGAACAACCCTATCCCCCCGCCCAGCAGGGCCGCGTCGGCGGCGGGATGCACCCGCACCTGGCCCCAGGTGAATAACGTGATGTCGCGGCCGCGGTCGTCGTCCGGAAACTCCTCACCGTAGCGCGCGGCGAGACTCTGGAGTGCCGCGCGCGCTTGCTCCACGCCGACACCGGGCGCGAGCCGCGCCTTCACCGTGTACCAGTGGTCCCCGCGGCGCTCGAGGTTCGCGACGCGGAACTGCCCGCCTATGCCGACGCTCGAGATCGATACCCAGAAGTCCGTGCTCAGCGCGCCGGCTTCGCCGTTGAAGCCGCGCGGGCCCACTCCGATGATCGTGACCGGCTGGTTATTGAGCCGGATCGTGCGGCCAACCACGCCCGGGTCCTCACCGAATCGCGAGCGCCACGCGTTGTACGTGACGACGGCGACCCGCTCCTCGCCCACGATGTCATGGCGCGCGTCGAACCAGCGCCCGCGCGAAGGCTGCAAACCGAGCATCGGGAAGTAGCTCGCGGTCGCGAAATCGACGCCGACTTGGCGCGGGCCGTCGGGCGTATCCCAGTTGTACGTCGCGGACGTCGTTGCGGCGACGCCGGCGAAGACGTCGGTCATCCCGGCCATGTCGCGGTAGGCGGGATACGCCGTCGACGACGGCGAGCCCGAGTCCGAATCCTGATAGATGTGCACGAGCCGTTCGGGCTGTGCGAACGGCGCCGGCCTGAGCACCAGCGCGTCGACCACGCTGAACACGGCGATGTTCAACCCGATGCCGATCGTGAGGATCGCCACGGAGAACGACGAGAACACCGGCGTCCTGCGCAGACGACGGGCCGCGTATCTAAGGTCTTGGAGCAACGCCGACATGCAACCACCCCCGTAGCTCTCTCCGGACCGGGTTGCAGCCGCCGTGCCAACTAGTCCGAGGTCGCCAATACATTGATTCACCGAGGAATCGCGCCTGGGAGACGCTCGCACCGGTGCGCGAGTCCGTCCCGATAGCGGGCGCAAATCCCAGGGCCGAGACGACTCTCCGGCGGGCCGAAAGGTTACGCGGGCGGCCGGCTCCAAGGCGCGGACCCGTCGACCTCGC
>DASQOL010000135.1:0-26659 GCA_035644475.1 Gammaproteobacteria bacterium
CCTTGTCGCCATACAGCGCCACGCCGCGATTGGTCGGATGACCCATGCGGATATCGGCCGGCATCTGGCGGCGGTAGCGCCACAGGAGATCGCCCGACTTTGCGTCGAACGCGAGCACTTGGTTGAACGGCGTCGTGACGAACATCACTCCGTCGTTGACGATCGGCGGCGCCTGATGGCCCTCGGTGGTGCCGGTCGACGCGGTCCACACGGGCACCAGATCGGCGACGTTGCGCGCGGTGATCCGCGCGAGCGGGCTGTAGCCCCACGAATCGTAGGTGCGGCGATACATGAGCCAGTTGCCGGCTTCCGGCGCGAGGAGCCGCGCGTCGGTGACGGCGCTGTAGTCGCGCGCGGATTGTGCCGCGGCGCCGACCGTGACCCCGAGCATGACGAAGAGTGTGAGCAGCGCGAGTGCGCGACGGACCTTGTGATCGAGCATCGTTCCCCCTTCCTTCACACGGGCGGCCGCGCGCCGAACGGATCGCCGCCGGGCTGCGCGAACCCGACCTTGCCCTCGAACGGTCCTGCGATCGAGATCGCGCCGTCGACGAGCTTGAGCGGCAGCGCGGCCAATTGCCAGGGTGCCGGCCCGGCGACGACGCGCGCGGCGTCGCTCGGGTCGAACTCGGACTCGTGGCACGGGCACTTGAAGTGCCGCGCGTCGGGCAGCCAGTCGGTGACGTCGCAACCCGTGTGCGAGCAAACTCCGGAATAAGCCACCACGCCTCCGGCCGAGCGCGTGCTCGTTTCCCCGCGGAGCCCGGCGGGATCGACGCGCACGACGATCAATTGGTTGAGGCGCGTGCCGTCGCGCACGCGCTTGGTCGCGGGGTTCATCGGAAACGCGAGCGTCTGCTTTGCGCCGAAGGCGAGGTCGGTTGGGGCGATCACCTCGCCTGCGCGCGCGCCGTACGCGAACACGAGCGCGTCGCCCGCCTGCGGCGCCGCGTGCGCCTCGTCCGCGTCGTCGGCGCGGGCCGCCGCCGCGCCGGCAACCGCGAGCGCGCAACACGCCCGGAGCATGCATCGACGCTTCAGTATCATCCGCCCCCCGCGAGCCCGCTAACCGATACCGCGCGATTCTACCTGCATCGATTCGGAATGGCTTACGCTGCCTCGTCGTGTCTCACTTTGGCCATGCGATGCGCGCAACGGCTGCGGACGTACCTCGAACGGTCTTCCCGAGACCCTCGCCGCACAGGGCCGCGATTTGCGTCCTGCAATCGCGGCACTCCCGCCATCCATGGCCGTCGGATGTGCGGCGCGGAGCCCCAGGGATGGTCTTCCGGCGTGTCTCGGGAAGGCCGTTCGAGGTGCGGCCGCGGCCACCTCGACGCCAACGGCCAAAGTGAGACACGACAGCTCGGAGGGGGACGTGCGCCGAACGCTGATCCGCGCGGTGGAGGATCGCGGGCTCGCCGCCCGGATCGTCGCGACGCATCCGGTGGCCGGGCTGTCGTCGGGCTCGGCGCTGCTGCGCGTCGGCGACGAGCTCTGGGCTGTGCACGACGACGCGTTTCGAGTCACGCGGATCTCGCTCCCGTCGCTCGCGACGTCGGCCTGGGTCTTGAAGGACGACGGCCGGCCGCTGCCGAAGCGCGACAAGCCGGACTTCGAGTCCGCGGTGCGCACCGCGGACGGCATGATCCACCTGCTCGGCTCGGGCTCCGCGCCGCCGCGCCGGCGGATCGCGCGGCTACAGGCCGACCGGTCGTCCGCAACGTTCGACGATCGCCCGGCGCTCTACGACTGCGTGTGCGCTGCGCTCGCGCTCGCCGGGCCGCCCAACATCGAAGGCGCGCTCGTCGAGGGCGACCGCTTGCGACTCTTCCACCGCGGCGTCGGCGCGCAGCCGAGCGCGATCGCGGACCTGCCGCTCGGCTCGCTGCACGACGAACCGCCGGCCGTGCTCGCGGTGGCGGCGTTCGACCTCGGAATGCTGGACGGCGTCGCGCTCTCCTTCACGGACGCGGCGGGGCTCGGGGGCGGCCGCTGCGTCTTCGTGGCGACCGCCGAGGACACCCCCGACGCCGTCTCGGACGGCCCGGTTGCGGGCTCCGTCGTGGGTCTCGTCGAGGCACGCGCCGCCCGTTGGGCGCGGTTGGTGTACGCCGACGGCCGGCCGTCCGCGGACAAGGTCGAGGGCATCGCGCTCGACGACGACCGTCGCGGCGCCTGGATCCTCACCGACGCCGACGATCCGAGCCGCCCCGCGCTGCTCGGCCGCGTGGAGCTCGCCGGCTTCTGAGCCCATGTCTGTCCCCAGGGTCTGACCCTAGGGACAGACACGCGGCGCGCTCAGAGCAGCGGGATTTGCGGGCCGCCGCGTTCGGCCTCGACGTTGAGGAGTGCGCACGCCTGGCGCCGGCAGCGCTCGATCAGCGCGCGCTCCGCGCTGCGCGCATCGGAGGCGCGCGCCACCCATTCGGCGATCACCATGACGGGCAGCCGCTGGTCGTCGCGATGCAGCTCCCGGATCCATTCGTAGAGCGGTCGCAGCCGCGGCGACGCGATCCACCACGGGATCTCGTCCGGCATCCAGAGACGCGCCGCGGCCAGGTGCTGCGCGAGCCGGCGCCGCGGCGCGCGCGTCTGGCCGACGTAGCGCACGGCCGCGAGATCGCGCGGATCGGCGAGCGTGTAGATCGCGGCGCTGCTCGCCTCGCCGCCCGTCGAGTCGACGACGTGCGAAGCGACAGCGGCGCGGATGCGCCGCGCGAGCTCCGTCTTCGTGAGAGGCGCGGCGGTCATCGACTGCGCTCAGGTCGCCGGCAACTGCGCCGGCTTCGGCTCCGCGACTTCCTTGCCCGGCCGCGCGCGGCCGGCCATCTCCGCGCCGGCGTTGCGCGGCAGCCGCCACATCAGCAGCGCGGAGCTCATGGAGATCAGGCCGACGCCCAAGAACGCGAAATAGAAATTCCCGACGTCCGTCGCGGGCCGGTTGGCGATCGCTCCCACGATCTCGAGCAGGTAGCCGCCGATCGCAACCCCCAGGCTCAGCGACAACTGCTGCACCATGCCCGCCATGCTGCTCGCTTGCCCCATCCGCGGCTGGTCCACCTCCGCATAGCTGATCGCGTTCAAGCTCGTGAACTGCAGCGAGCGGAAGAAGCCGCTCACGAGCAGCACGACCATGATCAGCGCGTGCGGCGTGCCCGGCCGGAACAGTCCGAAAGCACACAGCATCGCCGACGCGAGCAGCGCGTTCAGCACGAGCACACGACGGAAGCCGAGACGCTTGAGCACGCTCGCGGCGAGCGTCTTCATGAAGATCGCGCCGATCGACGACACGAACGTGAGCATGCCGGACTGCACGGCGCTCAAGCCGAACCCGACTTGCAACATCAACGGCAGCAGAAACGGCGACGCGCCGACGCCGATCCGAAATAACGAGCCGCCGGCCACTCCGGCGCGGAAGGTCGGCAGCGCGAAGAGCTTCAGATCGAGCAGCGGCTGCGCATGGCGGCGCGCGTGCACCACGTAGCCGCCGAGCGCCGCGGAGCCCACGACCAGCGCCGCGCCCGCGACCTCGACGGACACGAGGTGCCGGCCGAGCGTCGAGAAGCCGAACATCGCGAGCGCGAGGCCCACCCCCGCGAGCAGGAAGCCGACCCAGTCGAGCGGCGGCGAACTTTCGCGGATGTCGGGAATGAAACGTTTCGCGAGCAGGATCCCGAGGATCCCGATCGGCACGTTGATCAAGAAGATCCAGCGCCAATGGAAATACGTGGTGATGAACCCGCCGAGCGGCGGCCCGACCACCGGCCCCACGAGTGCGGGGATCGTGAGCCACGAGAGCGCCTGCACGAGCTCGTTCTTCGGCACGGTGCGTAGCAGCACGAGCCGGCCGACCGGCACCATCATCGCGCCGCCCATGCCCTGGAGAAATCGCGACGCGACGAGCGCCCCGAGCGAGCCGCTCGCCGCGCACGCGATCGAGCCGAGCAGGAACACGCCGATCGCCGTCATGAACGTGGGCCGCGCGCCGAACCGGTCCGCGACCCAGCCGCTCACCGGGATGAACACGGCGAGCGACAGAAGATACGTGGTCAGCGCGAGCTTGAGCGCGATCGGGTCGGTGGCGAGGTCGGCCGCGATCGCGGGCAACGACGTCGAGAGCACGGTCGAGTCCATGTTCTCGATGAACAAGGCGCACGCGACGATCAGCGGCAACAGCCGGGCGGGTCTCATCGGGGGTCGGTCACGGGGCGCGGGAACGCAGTCCTTGCGTCATGTGCCTATCTTACAGGGCGCGGCTCGTCGGGTGGCGCGCACACCAGATGACAAGCCGGCCGTGTTGTCCTATGTTGCGCGAGCCTTCCGTCGACCGAGATCGTTTCGGAGATGCCGATGCTGAGCCGCCGAGGTTTCGTCCGAGGTAGTTTGTCCGCCACCGTCGCGGCGTCGCTCGCCGCGCGCAGCGCGTGGCCCGCGGTGCTCAGCGGCTCGATGAAGGTCGACCGCGACCTCGACGCGATCACCGGCAACGGCAAGCCCGTGACGCTGCCGCGTTCGGCCGTGCAGGAGCTCGGCGACACCCTGCGAGGCAACCTGCTGCTGCCGGGCCATCCCGCGTACGAGGACGCCCGTCGCGTGATCAACGCGCAGATGGACAAGCATCCCGCGCTCATCGTGCAGCCGCGCGGCGCCGCCGACGTGAAGGCCGCCGTCGACTTCGCGCGGGCCTCGAGCCTGCTCGTGGCGGTCAAGTGCGGGGGGCACAGCCCGTCGGGCAAGTCGACGTGCGACCGCGGCTTGATGATCGATCTCTCGTTGATGCGCGGCGTGCGCGTCGACCCGGCGGCACGCGTCGCCACCGTCAACGGCGGCAGCCTGCTCGGCGACATGGACTACGAGACGATGGCGCAGGGCCTCGTCACGACCGCCGGCACGGTCTCGCACACCGGCGTCGGCGGGCTCACGCTCGGCGGCGGCTTCGGGCGCGTGGCGCGCCGCTTCGGCCTCGCGCTCGACAACGTGAAGTCGGTGGACGTAGTGACGGCCGGCGGCGACTATCTGCGCGCGAGCGCGACGGAGAATCCGGAGCTCTATTGGGGCGTGCGCGGCGGCGGCGGCAACTTTGGCGTCGTCACGTCGTTCGAGTTCGCGCTCCATCCGATGCAGCGCCAAGTGATCGGCGGCTTGCTCGTGTTTCCGATGGACCAGGCGAAGAAGGTCTTCACCTTCTACTCGGAGTATGAGGCCGAGGCGCCCGACGATCTCTACTTGAGCTGCGCGATCGCGAGCAATCCGCGGGTCCAGGGCATCGCGTTCAACGTTTGCTACAGCGG
The DNA here is from genome assembly GCA_035644475.1 of Gammaproteobacteria bacterium. Classification (GTDB taxonomy): domain Bacteria; phylum Pseudomonadota; class Gammaproteobacteria; order Steroidobacterales; family Rariloculaceae; genus FEN-1219. Next base: position 5,295 of record DASQOL010000135.1, read on the forward strand.
CGACATGACGAAGTGGGACGCGATCTCGAAGAAGCTTCACGGCTTCGGCAAGCCGGTGTCCGACGGGCTCAAGCCCATCGACTACGTGGCGCTACAGCACTCGGGCGACAGCAGCGACCCGCGCGCGATCGGCTCGTACACGAAGACCGGCTACGTCAAGCACATCTCGCCGGCGCTGATCGACGCGATGATCGACGGCCTCGAGTACCATCCGGAGCGCTCGACGACGGTCGGCTTCCAGCACTTGGGCGGCGCGATCTCGCGCGTCGCCAACGACGCGACCGCGTTCCCGCATCGCGGCATCCACGCCACGTCGCTGCTGCTCGTCGACTGGCCGTCGAACATCGACCCGACCAAGCACATCGCGTGGCTCAAAAAATACTGGGACACCGTCGAGCCGCACACCGACGGCTTCTACACCAACGACGTCGTCGACGAGTCGCAGAAGCAGATCGACGAGAACTACCTCGACAACTATCCGCGGCTGCTCGCGCTAAAGAACAAGTACGACCCGACCAACCTCTTCCGCCTCAACGCAAACGTCGTGCCCAAGGCATAGCAGGGTCTGACCCCCGGGTCTGACCCCCGGGTCTGACCCTAATTCAGGCCAACCCTGGCCCCGGTGTCTGACCCTAGTGCCAGACGTGGCTCAGGGACGAAGGTCGAGCAGCGCCTTGTCCGTGCCGTCCATCGCGAACGGCACCGAGTTGTGCATGTGCGTGATTCGCCAGCGGCTGCCTTCGCGGCGGAAGCAGGCCGTCGCGCGAAACCACAAATCCACCGGCTCGCCCCCTTTCCTCGTGCCGGTCATGTGCTGCATTCCGAACGCGTAGGCCACGTCGCCGCCCACCGCGATCTCGAGATCGCGCGACTTGGACTCGATCGGCCCGTCCCAGGTGTCGAACCACTCTTCGAGGTGACCCGGGTCATGCGTGATCTCGGGCCCCATGCGCAACGGCGGCGCGAGATCGAAGGTGACCTCGTTGTCGGCGAGCGGCGCGATGACCGCCGCCGCGTCCTTGGCGCGGAGCCCGCGGGTGAACGCAGCGAGCACGCTGCGGATTTGGTCCTCGTCGTTCATTTCCGCTCTCCTCCTCCGTGAGGCGCCGCGTCGCCGAGCGGCGTGTGCTGGTGGAACATCATCTTCCAGGCGCCGGCGCGCCGCACGTAGCCGCTGCTGACCACGGCCTCGTACGGAACGTTCTTCTCGCGCATCGCGTGCACATGGTAGGTCAGGATCGCGACGTCGTCGGTGGGCCGCAACATCGCGTCCACGTCGATGTCGACGTCGTGGAACCGGCGCGCGTCCGCCTGGCTCGCGATCTCGTCGCGGCTCGAGATGCCCGCCATCTCCGTGAACGCGACGAGGCAGTCTTTGTCGAGCGTGTTTCGATACTCGGTCTGCCCGCCCGACCAGAGCTTCTTCTCCATCTGCATCAAATCGTCTCGTAACTCCATGGCGTGCCCTCCTGGCTGAAGTCCGAAAACGCTGCAAGCGACGTGCCAGAACGGCGGATCGCCGGCAATCGAAGGCGGCTCGCCGCCGGCGAAATTTCAGGCGAGGCGAACACCGCCCAGCAGCTTGCTCGCGGCCCACGAGATCACGGGCTGCAAGCGCGGCGGCGCGAGCGCGTACGCTTCCGCGAGATCGACCCAGCGGAACTCGTGGTGCTCGGGGCGGCCGAGCTCCGTATTCACGCCGAGCACGACGCGGTCCGCGCGCGTCCGCGCGAGATAGAACCGCGCGACCTTGTTGCGCGCGTACGGCACCGTCTCGAAGAACTCGTCGCCCCAGTCGAACGCGAGGTCCGCGATCCCGGTCTCCTCGGCCGTCTCGCGAATCGCCGTCGCGCGCGGCTCCTCGCCGGGCTCGACGAGCCCCTTCGGGAAGTCCCAGTTCTTGTAGGCGCGCAGCAACAGAATGCGGGCACCGTCCGGCGTGTCGCGCACCACGACCACGCCCGCGGATGTTCGTCGGTCGGCCATCTCGACGAGCATAGCTGACGCTAGGCCTGCGACAACTTCGCCGCCGCTCGAGGGAATCAATCGCCGCGGCGGCGCACTAACCCCTATCGGCCGGTTTCGCCGAAGCCGCGGATCGCGCCGATCGATGGCAACCACAGACATGGAGGTGAGTGATGAACCGCTACGTGGATGAATACGTACTGCCGCTGCCGAAGGACAAGATCGACGACTATCGCAAGCTCGCCGAGCTCTCGGGCAAGCTCTGGCGAGAGCATGGGGCCCTGCAGTTCACGGAATGCATCGCGGACGACGTGAAGCCCGGCAAGGTCACGTCGTTTCCGCAGAGCGTCGATCTCAAGCCGAACGAGACCGTCGTTGTCGGCCAGATCGTGTTCGAGTCGCGCCAGCACCGCGATCGCGTCAACGAGAAAGTCATGAAAGACCCGCGCTTCTCCGGCATGGATCCGAAGACGATGCCGTTCGACGCGAAGCGAATGTTCTGGGGCGGCTTCGAGACGCTCATCGAGATCTAGCTGGCCGCGCGCCGTCGAACCCCGCGGCCGTCCGCACGGAGGGCTTCGGGGCTCGACCCTCGCGGGAAACCGCCAAATTGGGCATGCCGGCGCCCCTATTTGGGCCGGCGTGTGATGCACGTCCACGCCCGGCGCGGGCGTTCCTACTAGGTTGGGCGGCGTTGTCGAGCACCCATGATGAGCGCCAACGCTACACAGACGCCCTCGCAGAAGTCCAAGAGCCCCGCGGCCAACGCCGAGGGCAACGCGCCGTCGCCGCCCGACGAGCGCGACGCGACCATCGCACGCCTCGAGCGCGAGCTCGCGGACGAGCGGCAAGTCACCGTCACGCTGCGCGAGACGAGCGAGCAGGCGCGTTTTCAGCTCCAGATCCTCGAGAAGAGCTACTCCAAACAGCTCACTGACGCGCGCACGCGTGCCGACACCGCCGAGCGCGACCTCGCCGAGAAGAAGGCGCGGCTCGCCGCGCTCGACAGCGGCGAGGATACGACCAAGCTACTGAAGGAAGCCCGCGCCGACCTGGCGCAGGTGACGGCCGAGCGCGACGAGCTCCGCGCGCAGGTCGCCCGCGGCACCGCTCACAAGCCGGAGAAACCGCGCCGCGCCGAGCCGAAGGCCGAGGACGACGGCACGATCAACGCGCTGATGACCGACTCGAGCTGGATCCGTGCCCGCAAGGCGGCGGCCGAGGGTCACCTCGACGCGAAGGTCAATGCCGAGGACGACGCCCCAGCCGGCGACCTGCTCGACCCGTCGCTCGTGTTCACCAAGGGCAAGCGCGGCGACGACGAAGACTAGCTCGCCGCCGTCGCTTCGGACGCAGGCTCAGCGCTTCGGCTGCTGAATCATCTCGATCCGGTTGCCCGCCGGATCCGTGGCGAACCCGATCATCATTCCCGAGTTGCCGAACGGCCGAGGCTCCGCGTCCACCGCGCCGCCGGCCGCCTTCACCGCGGCGACCGTGGCAGCCATGTCGGTGACGTTCAAGATCAGGTGCGGCACCGGATCCTTCACGCCCGACGCGTCGGCATGCATGATCACGATCTGCGCCTGCTTGTTGGCCTTGGCCGCGTCGACGGTGTCGCCGACGTTGAAGAACAGCTCCACCTGGTTGCCCACCGGCAACTTGTTTACTTCTTTCAAACCGAACGCGGCTTCGTAGAACTTGCCGAGCGCGACGACGTCCGGACCGCCGACGCGCGCCGAGTTCAACGTGACGCCGGCGTTGGCCGCCGTCAGCAACAATGCGGCGCTCGCGCCGGCAACGATCTTCGCAACGGTGCTCATCGCGGGATTCCCCCTGAAATGGATGTGGCGGCGATCATAGCCCGGCCGTTGAGTCGTGTCTCACTTTGACCGCGTCTGGCATTGCGGTGGCTGCGGCCAAAGTGAGACACGACTCAGCGGTTGGGCTGGGTGCTGATGTGTGGGCTGTAGCCGATCTGCTCGTAGCGCAGGCCGTCATGGGCGCGATCGAGCCGCAGCAGATACAACGTGCGCGGCTGGGTGCGGCCGGCGCTGCCCGACACGACGACGCGATCTCCGGGGCGGAACGTATCGGACGTAATGCCGATTTCGCTGAGCTCCCAGCGGTTATCCAGCTCGAGCCGCCACGACTCCGGCGCTCCGCCGCCGCCCGGCACGTCGACGATCAGGAACGGATGGGGATTCACGAAGTGGAACTCGGTCACCGAGCCCTCGAGCGTCAATCGCTTCGCGCTGTCGTAGATGGCGGCGATCGAGTGATGGGCGTTGGCAGGCACGGCCGCCGCGAGGCTCGCGGCGAGCAGCCAAATAGATCGGTTCGGGCGTCCTCGTTGCATAGTCCCAACGGAGATACTACTGCGGAGATATTACTGCAAAGGGCCCGGGGGGGGCGGCCCGCGCGCGGTTGCGCGCCGTGCCTCCAAGCGGCAAGCTTTGCGTCGACCGCCATGGATGGCGGGAGTGCCGCAAATGCAGGACGCAATTTGCGGCGACCTTCGTGCCACCCTTCGAGCGGAGCAACGCATGACGACGTCGAGCAACGGCTTCAAGGCGGTCCTGATCGGCATCGGCGCGATGGCGTTCGGCGCCTGCACCTCGCAGAGCGGCGATTCGGCCGCCCCAACCGTGGAAGCGGCCGCAAGCGCCGGCGGCGCGTACGAGGTGCCGCGCACCTCGTGGGGCGACCCCGATCTGCAGGGGATTTGGCCCGGCACTGCGATGGTCGGCGTGCCGATGCAGCGCGACGAGAAGCTGGGCGCCCGCAACTGGCTCACCGAGGAGGAGTTCCAAGCTCGCGAAGTCCAGTTCGCGAAGCAGTCCGAGCAAGACAACGCCGACTTCGACCTCTCTAATGCGAAGGAAACCCCGGGCGGCGACGTCGGCGGTCCGGTATCGCCTCCTCCCCACTGGCTCGAGCGCGGCAAACCGCAATACCAGGCGTCGCTGATCGTCGATCCGCCGAACGGGCGGATGCCCCCGATGACCGGCACGGCGCAGGATCGGCAAGCTGCGCTTCGCAAGGCGCGCGACGGCCGCGGTCCCGCGGACTCCTACACCGACCGCAGCCTCTACGACCGGTGCATCACGCGCGCGTTGGTCGGCTCGTTGACGCCGGCGATCTACAACGCCGGCAACGAGATCGTGCAGTCGCCGGGTTACGTGGTGATCCGCAACGAGATGATCCACGAGGCGCGGGTCGTGCCGCTGGATAGCGAGCCGCACGTGGGCGGCGACATCAAGGAGTGGCTCGGCGACTCGCGCGGCCACTGGGACGGCGACACGCTCGTCGTGGAGACCACCAACTTCACCGACCGCACCAACGTCGGCCAAGCGCGCCACAGCGACGCGTTGAAAGTCACGGAGCGCTACACGCGCGTCGACGCCGACACGCTCGAGCTCAAGATCACGATCGAGGATCCGGTAACGTGGACGGCGCCGTGGACGCTGTCGCTGCCGCTCAAGCGCGACGACGGCTACGGGATGTACGAGTACGCCTGCCACGAGGGCAATTTGGCGATGTTCAACATCCTCTCGGGCGCGCGCGCCGACGAGCGCGCGGCCGCCGGCAAGGCCGTCGCGGGCAAGGCTCGTTAGGAGCCGCGCGGCTTCTGCCGCGCGGGTTTCGAGAGCGGCACCAGCACGGTCAGCTTGAGCTCCGCGCGCTGCGCCACGCGCAGCGTGTATTGCTCGTACTCGCAACGTCCGCGGCGCGGGTGGTCGAAGGCGCGCCGGCCGCCGTCGCGTGCCAGCACCGCTTGCGACTTCCACGCGGCGGCAAATTCCGCGCTCGCGTCGCTCAGGTCGTGCACGAGCGCTTGACGCACGGGGTCGTCGCGCCACGCGGCGGTATCGGCGCGGTACTCCGCCACGAGGCGTCGCGCACGAGCCTGCCAGTCCACGATGAACCTCCTGGCCTCGGGCGCGACGAACACGAATTGCAGCAGGTTGCGCGGCGCGTCGGCCGGCCCGCGCTTGCGGGCGAGCCAGTCCACGAACAGCTCTGCGGCCGCCTTGTTCCACGCAACGGCGTCCCAGTGCCGGTCGAGCATGTAGGCGGGCGTCCGCACGGCAGCCACGAGTTGCTGCAACCGCTGCGGGTCTTCCTGTTTCGCGGAAGGCGGCAACGGATCCGCGCGCGCCGCGAGCTCGAAGAGATAGCTGCGCTCGGCCCGCGACAGCTTGAGCCCGCGCGCGATGGCCGCGAGCGTCGGCACCGACACCGACGTCGTGCGGCCCTGCTCGATCCAAGTGAACCACGTGGGGCTGATGCCGCAGAGCAGCGCGGCCTCCTCGCGCCTCAAGCCCGGCGCGCGGCGGCGTTGTCCGGCGGGGAGGCCGAAGTCTTCGGCCTTGAGCTGATCGCGGCGGGCGCGGAGGAACTCGCCGAGCTGCTTGCGGATCTTCGAGTTGCGGGGCTCGCGTTGCATCTTGTAATAGGATAAGTCCCCACCTTCTAACAGGATAGCCCGAAGGCGAGCATGTGGTTCCGCCATTCAACCGGAGCCGCACGATGCGAACCCACGACGCCACGGTCCTCGAGCAATTCGACAGCCAAGCGCGCGCGTACCTGACGAGCGCGGTGCATTCCGCCGGGACGGACCTCGAGCGGGCGAAGCGCCTCGTCGAGGCGGCGCTGCCGCCCCGTGCCGCGATCGTCGACGTCGGCTGCGGCGCAGGCCATCTCGCGTTCGCGCTCGCCCCGCACGTCGCTCGAGTGGCGGCGGTCGATCCGTCGCCCGCGATGCGCGCGACCGTCGAGGCCGCCGCGCGCGAGCGCGGGCTCGCCAACGTCGCGACGTATGCGGCGAACGCCGCCGCTCTGCCCTTCGCGGTCGGCACGTTCTGCGTGGCAGCGAGCCGCTACAGCGCGCACCACTGGCGCGACGTGCCGGCCGCGCTGCGCGAGATGCGCCGCGTGCTGAAGCCGGGCGGCTTCCTCTTGATGATCGACGCGCTCGGCGACGAGTCGCCCCTCGTCGACACGCACTTACAGGCGCTCGAGCTGCTCCGCGATCCGAGCCACGTTCGCGACCTCGCGGCCCCGGAGTGGCGCACAGCGCTCGAGCGTGCCGGATTCGCGATCGTCGAGGAATCCGTGTGGCCCACGCGGATCGAGTTCGCCGCGTGGATCGAGCGCATGCGCACGCCGCCGGAGTCAGTGGCAGCGATTCGCCGCCTCGAGAGCGGCGCGCCGCGCGAGGTAAGCGAGGCGCTCGCGCTCGAGCCGGACGGGTCGTTCACGCTGCGTACCGGCCTGTTCTGGGCGCGAGGGTCCTAGTCCGGCCGCAGCAGCACCCACGTCGGCGCGTGGTCGCTCGGATCGGGCTGGCCGCGCACCCAACGGTCCACGTTCGCGTCGGCGAGCCGCCGTGCCGCCGCAGGGTTCAGCAGCAAGTGATCGATGCGCAGGCCGCGGTTCCGCTGCCAGTGATTGCGAAAGTAGTCCCAGAACGTGTAGACCGTCTCGTCGGGATGCCGCGTGCGCAGCGCGTCGATCCAGCCTTGAGCGAGCAGACGGCCAAACGCGGCGCGCGTCTCGGGCTGAACCAGCGCGTCGTTGCGCCACGCGTGCGGGTCGGACACGTCGGCATCGGCGGGCGCGACGTTGAAATCACCGGCGAGCACCGCGGGCTCACGCGCCGCGCAGAGATCCTTCGCGTGCTCGATCAACCGCTCGAACCAGCGCAGCTTGTAGTCGAACTTCGGACCCGGCTGCGGGTTGCCGTTCGGCAAATACAGCGACGCGACCACGACGCCGCCGACGGCCGTCTCGATATAGCGGCTGTGCGTGTCGTCGGGGTCGCCCGGCAGCCCGCGCGCCCGCTCGACGGGCGCCCCACCCTTCGCCAGCACCGCCACACCGTTGAACGCCGATTGTCCGTGCCACACGGCCTCGTAGCCGGCCGCGCGAATGGCGAGCGCCGGGAATACCGCGTCGTCCGCTTTGAGCTCTTGCAGGCACGCGACGTCGGGCGACTCCTTCTCGAGCCATTCGAGCAGCCGCGGTAGACGTTTGCGGATGCCGTTGACGTTGTAGGTTGCGATCTTCACGTCCGCCACTATAGCCGCGTCTAACCGGCGTCGAGGCGCGTGCTACGATCGACCGTCGACGAATCTCCGGGGGGAGCTTCCATGAACATCTGCCATCCGGTGAAGCTCGGCGCCGCCGCGCTACTCGCCATCGTGTCGTCCGGCGCGTACGCGCAAACCGCGACGAGTGCCGTGGCAGCGAGCGCGCAAGAGCTCGACGTGCAAGGCGGCAAGATTCGCGTCGTCACTGTCGCGAGCGGCCTCGCTCACCCGTGGAGTCTCGCCTTCCTGCCCGACGGCAAAACCCTGCTCGTCGCCGAGGCCGGACGCATGCGCATGATCCGCGACGGCGTGCTCGCGCCGGAGCCCGTCTACACCGTTCCGGCGGGCACCTCTAAAGAGAACAGCGACAAGCTCTCGTGGATCGCGGTGCATCCGCGCTTCGCGACGAACAAGCTCGTGTACTGGTCGCATCCGCTGAGCGGCGAGCGCGGCACCACACTCGCCGTCTCGCGCGGGCGGCTCGACAGCGCGAAGATCGGCAAGGTCGAGCAGATCTTCGTCGCCGACGCGTGGGAGTCGAGCGGCAACATGGGCGGCAAGATCCTGTTCGGGCCCGACGAGACGCTCTACGTCACGGTCGGGGACCGCGATCGGCTCTGCTGCACGGGCACCGAGGACAACAGCCTGCGGCTCAAGGCGCAGGACTTGAGCAACGACGTCGGCAAGACGCTGCGCCTGAAGGACGACGGCTCGATCCCGAAGGACAACCCGTTCGTCGGCAAGGCGGGCGCGAAGCCGGAGATCTTCACCTACGGCCACCGCAACGGTTACGGCCTCGCGTTCAATCCGGAGACCGGCGATCTGTGGCAGGCGGAGATCGGGCCGATGGGGGGCGACGAGGTCAACATCTTGAAGCCCGGTCACAACTACGGCTGGCCGGTCGTGTCGATGGGGCGCAACTACACGGGCTCACTCGCTTCCGATCAGCCCTTTCACCAGGACGGCAAGGACGATCCGCGAATGTTCTGGGTGCCGTCGATCAGCCCGTCGAGCCTCGCGTTCTACACCGGCGACAAGTTTCCGCGCTGGAAGAACAGCATGCTCGTGGGCTCGCTCACCCAGCAGAACCTCCAGCGCGTGTCGTTCGGTCAGCCGTCGCAGGCCGAGCGCCGCGAGCCGGTGCTGCGGCAACTCGGTCTGCGCATTCGCGACGTGCAGCAAGGTCCGGACGGCTTCATCTACGTCGCCACCGAACGCAGCTTCGGCGGCACGACGGCCGACGGCACCGTGCTCCGGCTCGAGCCCGTCGAAGGCGCAGCTCAGCCGTCGGGGGCCGGCGCGCGCTGATCGCGCCCCGCGGCGCGAGCCTTGCGAGAAGCTGCACGCGTCAGCGGTGCAGCACCCGGCGCAACGGCTTCACGCTGTTCAACGGCAGCGCTCGGCGCGACGTCTCGATGCGCTCGAGCAGCCGCGCGTCGGTCGGAAAGGCCACGGCGGCCGGCAGCTTGATGCACGACGCCCTGCCGCTTACCAAGAGCGCGCGAACACGATTGTGAAACATTGGTTCCCTCCTGCGGCGCACGCTCGTGCGCCAAGCCAGTCGTTTTTTTGGAGCTGCAGTCAGCGGCGCTGATGCAATAAGCAGGCCCGAGCAAACGCGCACGCGACGATGCGTCGGACCTACCGCGGATGGGCAGCCCCGCTTACGTCAAGACGCGAGCAGGGCCGCCGGTGGCGAGGCAATTTTCGCTGCCTTGTCGCGCGCCACCGCGGGTAGCTGAGCGCGGCAAGCGGTGGGCGTCCTTCTTCCAAACTTTAGAAATTCAGGCGCGATCGCGCCTTGCGCCGCGTCAGCAGATCGAGCGCGAAGGACACGGCCACGCACGCTCCGGCTGCGGCGCTCAAGCCGACGCCGCGACCGGCAACCGCGATAGTCACGAGCATCGACCCGCCGAACGCGGCGACCGCGCCCAGGGCCGCGATCGCCAGCACCCCGAGCAGAGCGTGTTGCAACCACGCCTCGAGGCGATCCGGCGGCGCAGCGCTGGCCCCCGCGCGGGCCGCGACGGCGGCGGCGAACCCGCGTGGGATCGGCTCGAGACGCGGCTCACGCAGCGCGCGCACCACCAGGCGGTAGCGATTCGCGGCCGCGTCGCGATCCGGCGCCGCCCCGTCGCTTTCCGCGCGCAGCGCGTTCTCCTGCAGCGACCACTCACGCTCGTCGAGATCGTGTGATTCGGTCATGTCGATCCTCCGATCCGCGCCTCGAGACGCGCGCGCAGCTTGGCGCGCGCGCGGAACAAATAGCTCTTGATCGACCCCTCCGGGAAACCGGTGATCGCCGCGATCTCCGCGATCGGGGTCTCGTCCAAGTGATACAGCGTCAAGATCATTCGCTGCACGGGGGCCAGTGCCTCGATCTCCGCGTGCAACGCCGCGACCAGCTCCGCGTCGGCGCTCGCGGCCTCGAGGTCGAAGTCGCCGGCGATGTGTTCGAGCACGTCACGCTCGTCGCCGGCGCCCGGCTCGACGAGCGGCACGCGCTTGCGCTCGAGATGGCGCCGGGCGACCGAGTACGCGACCTGTCCGATCCACGTGCCGAGCGCGCTCTCGAAGCGGTACTGCGGTAGGTGCCGGTGCACACGCAAGAACGTTTCTTGGCAAAGCTCCCTCGTGTCCTCGGGATGACGCACCATGCGATCGATGATGTGCCAGCAGAGGCGCTGATAGGCGCGCACGAGGCTCTCGAACGCCCCGGGCGCGCGCGCGAGCACGGCGGCGACCAGCGCGCGGTCGTTGGCGACGGGCGGCGTGAGCGGGCTCATTCCCCAAGCGATACGTCCAGCCGCCGACTGGTTGCACTCGGGCGCGCGCGGGCGGTGCAACCGCTCGCCCGTCACCGGTATCCACTTCGACAAAGGCCGACGTATTGCCGGCCGTGCTCGCCAGAAAGGAGAGATCGCCGTGGAATCCGATTTTGTGCCCGTATCGCTGATGGTGTTCTGGTTCGTGGCGCTGCTGACCATCGGTGGCGCCGTCAAAGCCGTGATCGACGCGCGCGTGCGCACCAAGCTCATCACTTCGAATCCTTCCGACGCGCTCGTCAAGGCGCTGCTCGTCGACCAGCGAATGGAGCGGCGCCATTCGTCGTTGCGCTGGGGTTTGGTTCTGTCGTTCATCGCCGGCGGCTTCGTGCTCGTGGAGTTGCTCGGTTGGAAGGACCTGAGGCCGGGCACAATCGGTATCTTGTTCGGCGCTACGGGTCTGGGGAACCTCGCGTTCTACGTAATCGAGCGGCTGTTGCAGCGCGACGGGTCCGGACAATAGCGGAAAGGAAGCGCCGGGCCCTCCCGCACTGTGCACCCCTCGCAAATGCCTTACCATCCGAATCGACTTTCGCCCGAGGACTCGACGATGCGCTCGACGTTGCTACTTTCGGCGGTGCTGCTCGGCGGGCTGCTCGCCGGCCCTTTCGCCGCCGCCCAATCTCCCGCGTGCGACCGCGCGTGCCTCAAGGGCTTCGTTGACGGCTATTTCGACGCGCTGACACGGCGCGATCCTTCGAAGCTGCCGTTGGCGGCCGCGGTCAAGTACACCGAAAACGGCCGCGTGCTCGATCTCGGCCAAGGCTTCTGGCACACGGCCGGCGCGCCGATCCGCTACCGAGACTACGTGCTCGATCCCGAGACCGGCGGCGCCGCGGCCTTCAGCGCGTTTCACGAGTACGAAGGCATCGCGCAGACGTTCGTGCGCCTCAAGATCGTCGATCGCCGGATCGCGGAGATCGAGACGTTCGTGGTGAGAGTCGGGGACCAACGCTGGTTCGCGCCTGACAATCTCGAGCACCTGTCCGACCTATTCGCGCAGCCGGTGCCCGCGGCCGAGCGGCACACGCGCGACGAGTTCCGCGCCGCCGGCGAGGCCTACTTCGACGCGATCCAAACCGAGGGCACGCCGGAGTTCGTGCAGCCGCCGTTCGCGCCAGGCATGAAGCGCTTCGAGAACGGCTTGCAGACCACCAACGTGACGTCGAATCCGATCATCGAGCGTCATACCTGGAGCCCCGACCTGCAGCTCGAGCGCGCGTCGTACAAAGGGACGATGGTGATGGACCGCCGCTATCCGCTGATCGACGTCGAGCACGGCATCGCGCTCGCCGTCGCCACGTTCCGCCGCGCCGAGCCCGACTCATCCACACTGCTGCTCGCCGAGATGTTCAAGCTCACCGGCGGCAAACTGCGGGAGATTCGCGCCGTGATCTTGAACGCGCCGAACGGCGCGGCCACCGGCTGGTCGAGCGCCGCCCGCTAGAGCTACGCCGCCAGACTCCGCCCGCAACGTCGGGCGCATGCCGAGCGCGAAGCGGCGCGCGGCGATTTCGGTTGACGCGCCGTCGCGCCGGTCGTAGCGTTTGGCGAGCGCGTCGCGCGTTGGAGGTCTTATGAGCCGTGAGACCCGATATTGGCCGTCCGGAGTGTGTCTCGCCGTCCTCGCGCTCGCGACCGGCACGGCCGCGGCCCAGTCCGCATACAAAGGCGGCGAGCATTGGACGCCGCCGTCGACGGCCGACGGACAGCCGAACATCCAGGGCGACTGGACCAACGACACGTACACGCCGCTCGAGCGGCCCGCCGAGCTCGCCAACAAAGAGCTCTTCACCCGTGACGAAGCGCTCGCGTTCGTGAAGTCGCGCACCGAGCGGTTGAACGCGCAGTCCGCCGACGATATCCACTACGACGACGCGATCTGGCAGGCGGAGAAGTACGGCAAGGTGGCGAATCTCCGCACGTCGCTGATCGTGGACCCGCGCAACGGCAAGGTGCCGTCGTTGACGCCGGCGGGCCAGGCGCGCTACGTGCAGCAGCTCGCGGCGCAGCGCGCCGAGAAGGTCACGACGCGCGCGAGCAGCCGTTCGCTCGCCGAACGTTGCATCTCGTGGGGCGACGTCGGGCCGCCGATGATGCCGCCGACCTACGCCGCGAACCTCGAGATCCTCCAGACGTCGGGCACCGTGATCATCCGTCACGAGCTCATGCACGACGTACGCATGATCTACTTGGACGGCCGCCCGCACCCCGGCGCCAACGTGCAATGGCTCGCGGGTCATTCGGTGGGACGTTGGGAAGGAACGACGCTCGTGGTGGACACGACCAACTTCACCGACAAGACCAACTTCCGCGGCTCGCCGCAGAACACGCGCCAGGACATCTTCGCCACCGCGCATCTGCACGTCGTCGAGCGCTTCACGCCGACGTCGGCCGACAAGATCCGCTACCAGTACACCGTCGACGACCCGAGCACGTGGACGTCACCGTGGTCGGGCGAGATCGACATCCGGCGCACGGAAGGCCCGATCTACGAGTACGCGTGCCACGAGGGCAACTACGGGCTCGCCAATATCCTGCGCGCAGCGCTGGCACCGCCCCGATAGAGCGCCGCGGCGGCGGCGCCGAGCGCGAGCATCGACACGAGCTCGAGCCCGAGCTGCTTGACGAGCAGCATGCCCGGCCAGGGCTGTTCCGCGTACCAGATCGTCCACAGCGGCACCTGGGTCATGAGCCACGCCAGAAAGCCGAAACGTAGGCCCTGCCCGAGACCGGCTCCCGGCTCGGCGCTCCGCGTGAAGACGTAGACGAACGCGATCACGAACGACAGATGCGCCAGCGGCAGCAGCAGAAACTGCCACGCGTCCTCGTTCCGCAGCAGCGTGCCGCGATACGGCTCGTAGTCGGCGTTCAGCAGGAAGCCGTGGATCGCGACCTCGAACACCTGCGAAAGCACGAAGACGACGAAGCAGGTGACGGCGAAGCGGCGTGCGCTCATGAGTGGTTCTCCTCGTGTGGTCGAGCCCACTCCTTGGCCCTGGTGCTGTTGGGGGACGTTCTACCACTATCGCGGGCTCGTCGCGCTGTCAAACGCGTGGCGCATTGATGCAGAATCTGCCGCGGGGCTCACCCTCGGGAGGCGCACTTGGACCGTCGATGGCTGATTGCCGGCGCGTTGGCAGCGGCCGGGGCCGCGGTGCTCGCGTGGGCCGTCCGGTCCCGCGCGCCCGAGCGGCAGTTGGCCGTGCTCGACCGCTACTGCGTCGGCTGTCACAACGACGACGATCTCGCCGGGGGCATCTCGTTCAAGAAGCTCGACCGCACCGACCTCGGCCGTAACGCGGCCGTGTGGGAAGCCGCGGTACGCAAGCTGCGCGCGGGCCTGATGCCGCCGAAGGGCGAGCCGCGGCCCGAGCGCGCGACGCTCGACGGCACCGCCGCGTTGCTCGAGCGCGAGCTCGACGCGGAGTGGGCGCGCGCACCGAACGTCGGCGCGAAGCCGCTCGCCCGACTCAACCGCAGCGAGTACTTGAACGCGATCCGCGACCTGCTCGCCTACGATCCGGCGCCGATCGCGGCGGCGCTGCCCGTCGACGTGTCGCGGGCGGGCTTCGACAACATCGCCGCCGCGCTCAGCGTGTCGCCGACGCTGCTCGAAGGCTACGCGCAGGCCGCGATGCAGATCGGCCGCCGCGCCGTAGGCGACCGCACGATGGGCCACACCGAGGTACGCTACGCGGCCGCGCCGGGTGCCGCGCAGCAGCGCCACGTGGAAGGGCTCCCGCTCGGCACGCGCGGCGGGCTCGCCGTGCTGCACAACTTCCCGCTCGACGCCGAATACGAATTCTCCGTGCAAGCCATTCTGCCCTCCTCCGGCTGGAACAACCCGACGGGCAAGCTCGTCTATTGCGACGGACCGAGCGTCGACGTCGCATTCAACGGCGCGCCCGTGAGCCTCGACGGCCGGCGGCGCTTTCGGCTGCGCGTTCCGGCAGGCCCGCAGCGGATCAGCGCGGCGCTCGTCGACGAGCAGCGCTGCGCGGGCGTCAACGAGCACTACTTGGGCGACGTCGAGGTCGGCGGCGCCGTGCTCGGCATCGTCATCGACGGACCGTACGACGCCACCGGCGCCGGCAGCACGCCGAGCCGCCGGGCGATCTTCGCGGACTGCCATCCCGATGCGGCGGCGGACGAAGCCGCCTGCGCGCGCCGGATCCTGACGCGGCTCGCGACGCGCGCGTATCGCCGTCCCGTCGATGCCGACGGCGAGGAGCTGAAGCTCCTGATGCAGTTCTACCGGCTGGGCCGCGACGAGGGCGGCGACTTCGAGGTCGGCGTGCAGTACGCGCTGTCGCGGCTGCTCGTCGACCCGAGCTTCCTCTATCGATTCGAGCGCGAGCCGGCCGACGTGGCCGTCGGCACCGCCTTTTCGGTAGGCGACCTCGAGCTCGCGTCGCGGCTGTCGTTCTTCCTGTGGAGCAGCATCCCCGACGACGAGCTGCTCGCCGCCGCCGCCGCCGGCCAGCTCCACGACAGCCAAGTCCTCGCCGCGCAGGTCGAGCGCATGCTCACGGACGATCGCTCGCAGCGGTTCGTCGAGAACTTCGCCGGGCAATGGCTCAGGCTGCGCGAGCTCGCCGAGTTTCCCTCGCAGGATCCGAGCCTCGACGCCGACCTGCGCGACGCGTTTCGCCGCGAGACCGAGCTCCTGTTCGCCGACGTGCTGCGCGAGCGCCGCAGCGTGCTCACTCTGCTCGACGCCGACTACACGTTCTTGAACGAGCGACTCGCGGCGCACTATGGCATCGACGGGGTGCGCGACAGCTACATGCGCCGCGTCGCGTTGCCGGCCGACAGCCCGCGGCGCGGGTTGCTCGGTCACGGCAGCCTCCTCACCGCGACGTCGGCGCCCAATCGGACCTCGCCGGTGGTCCGCGGCCAATGGATCGTGCAGAACCTGCTCGGCGCGGCGGTGCCGAATCCGCCGCCGGGCGCCGCGGCCGATCTCTCCAAGGAAGCGGCGAAGGCCGAGAATCTCGCCGGCGACACGGTGCGCGAGCGGCTCGAGGCACACCGCGCAAACCCGACCTGCGCCGCGTGTCACGCGATCATGGATCCGCTCGGCTTCGCGCTCGAAAACTTCGACCTCGTCGGCCGCTGGCGCGACCAGGAAGACGGCCGGCCGATCGACGCGGCCGCCGTGATGACCGACGGCACGCAAATCGCGGGACCCGCCGACCTGCGGCGCGCGCTCTTGGCGCGCTCCGGCGCGTTCGTGACCGCGCTCACCGAACGGCTGATGACCTACGCACTCGGTCGCGAGCTCGACTACTACGACATGCCGGTGGTGCGGGGCGTGGTCCGCGCGGCAGAGGCCAAGGGCACCACGCTCGACGCGCTCGTACAGGCGATCGTCGCGAGCGATACCTTTCAGAAGCGGACGAAAACCGACGCCGAGCCTGCAGTCGCCGCGAGTCGCTAGTGACTTTGCGGGCGGGCGCGAAGATGCTTAGCGCGCCCGGCCGAAGACCATCGAACAAGGGGGAACCATGCGCGCGCCTACTTACAGAATAGTATCAACAACTGTTTCTATCCTATTGTTATCGTTAATATCGTTAGGCCCGCTTCGGGCCGCCACCGACCTCGAATCACTCGCGGCCCGGGTCCAGGTGCTCGAGGACCGCGAGGCGATCCGCGCGCTGATCCTCGCCTACGGCCAAGCTCACGACCACCGCGACTACCGCACGTTCGCGAGCCTGTTCGCGCAGAACGGCGAGTGGGTCGGCGGTTTGGGGACGGCCAAGGGTCCGGAGGCCATCTTCCAGCTCATGGACAAGACCATCGGCCATAACCCGAAGCCGAACGGCTCCGGCACCTACCACGTGTTGACCAACGACCAGATCGAGATCAAGGGCGACCTCGCGTCGGCGACCACCAAGTGGATCTACATCACGCCGGGACCGGACGGCGCGCCGAAGCTCGTCTACCTCGGCCACTACGACGACAAATTCATCCGCGAGAACGGCGCCTGGAAATTCCTGCGGCGCGAGGCGCCGGCGGACATCCCCGTCACGAAGTGACCGGTGTCAGGCATTCGCGGTGTCTGACACCTTTGATGTATGACACCAGGCCAATCAGCGCCCGTTGAACGCCCTTTCGAGCTTCGCGACGTCGAATTTTACCTGCCGCAGCATTTCCTCGGCCGCACGCTTGGCCTTCGCTCTATCCGACGACGTGAGCATCTCACCGAGCACAGCCGGCACGATCTGCCAGCGGACGCCGTACTTGTCGATGATCCAGCCGCAGGCCTGGGGCTTGCCGCCGTTCTCGAGCAAGGCGTTCCAGCAGCGATCGATCTCCGCCTGCGACTCGCAGCTCACCATCAAGGAGATAGCGTCATTGAACGGGTCGTGCGGGCCCGCGCTCATGGCCATGAACGCTTGCCCGCAGAGCGTGAACTCGACCACCGAGACGGAGCCCGCGGGCCCGCTCGGCGACTCGGCGGGCAACGCGGTCACCCGATCCACGCGCGAGTTAGGGAACACGCTCGCATAGAACCGCGCGGCTTCCTCGGCCCCGCGTGCGTACCAGAGATGCGGAACGATCTTTTGGCTGGGTGCGTTGGTCACGACGTACCTCCTCGGGACACGACAACCGACAATCGGCGTCCTACAGCCATGCGACGAATGAGGCGCTCTGAATTCGACATCCAAACCGCGGGAATTTCGTTCGCCATCGGCGACCTGGTGTCAGGCACGGTGGGTACCCGACACCAAGCAGGCGTCAGGCGGCCTTGCGCGCCGCCGTGAGCACGCCCGCTAGCTCGCGCAAAAGCCGGGCGCCGTCGCCGCGCCACGCGCTGCCGTGCATCACCGCCAGCGTGGTCGGCTCCTCGCGCGCGAGGCGCTCGAGGATCGCCCCGGTCTGCGGAGCGTGCGCGTAGTAGTCCATCGGCGCGCGAAATCGCTCGCTCGGACCGAGGATGTCCGTCTCCGTGAGTGCGACCTCGCCCGCGCCGCCCTGGGTGAACAGGTCGCCGCAGAAGAAAGTGCGCGTGCTCGTCTCGAGCATCAGGCCGCACTCCCACGCGTGCGGCATGTGCGGCGTGTCGAACCAGCGCACCGTGCGGCGCCCGAGCGATAGCTCCTCACCGTCGCCGAGCGCCCGCGGCGCGCGATTCGCGAAGTCGCCCACCGACACCATGGCCGCGAGCTGGCTGCACACCGGCACCGCGTTCGGCGCGACGCCGAGGAAGTCGTTCAGCGCGCCGCATTCGTCCGCCTCGAAGTGCGAGAGACCGACGTAGCGCAGCCGCTCTAGCGGCAGCACCCGGCTCACGGCTTCGCTCACGAGCGGAAACATCTGCCGCAACCCCGTGTGGAACAGGAACGGCGCGTCGTCCACGATCAGGTATTGGTTGAAGTTGAACTGGCCGGGCCCCGGAAGGGCCACCGGGGTGTTGATCCGGTAGATGCCGTCCGCGATCTCCTGGATGTTCGTGCCGGACTGCGCGTTAGTGATCATCGGTCAGCTCCATGGTGGAAATGCCCCGTCAGTGTAACGAGACGGCAAGTCGTTACACGCTCAGGGCCGGCCGGCCGCCGCGCACCCGGTCCGAGACCACCGCCTCAGAGCGACCGCTGCCGCAGAACGGCGGCTCGTCGCCGAGACGCCCGCGGTTTCGCGGCGACAGCGAGCGGCGCTGGCAACGTCGCCGCCTTGACTTCCGCCGACGGCCTGCCGAGGAAGTATCCCTGCGCGTAGGCCACACCGAGCCCGTCGAGCAGGCCCAGCGTCTCATGGTCTTTGACGTGCTCGGCGATGGTTTCGCACTCCGTCGCCGCGGCGACTTCGGCGATCGCGGCCACGATCCTTTGATCCACGGCGTCCTCGGCGAGGTTGGCCACGAAGCTACCGTCGATCTTGACGAACGCGACCGGTAGGTTCTTGAGGTAGCTGTAAGAGCAGTAGCCCGAGCCGAAATCGTCGATAGCGAATCGACAGCCGCGCTCGACCAGCTCGGCCATCTGCGTTGCCGCCGCAGCGGGACTACGCATCGCTATCTGCTCGGTGATCTCGATGATGATCGCGTCGGGCGGCACGCCGGTGGCGCGGAGCTCCATTTCGAGGCTCCTGCAGAAATCCGACCGGTCGAACGTGCTGCCGGACACGTTCAGCGTGAAGCAGGTGTCGCGGCGCACGGTGCGCAGCGCCGCCAGGCTCCGCAGCGACTGCCGTATCACCCAATAGTCGATGTCGGCCGTCAATCCCAGGCGCGCGGCGGCCGGCAGGAACGCACCCGGGAACGCGAGCTCGCCGTCATCGAGCTGCATACGCAGCAGCACTTCGTAGTACGCCGTCTCGCGCGTGCGGATGTTCACGATGGGCTGGTAGTGCAGAACGAACGCGTCCTGCTTCAGCGCCGCCTGGATCCTCTGACACCAGTCGGCATCCGCGGCGATCTCGGCGATCTCTTTGCTCGACACCTTATAGAAGAAGAATTGATTGCGGCCGTTCGACTTCGCTTGGTAGCAAGCCGTATCGGCGCGGCTCAGCAGCTTGGCCGGCTTGTCCCTCGAGCCGCGAATCATCGTGGCTCCGATGCTGCAACGGATGTTCAGCGATCGACCGCCTTCGAAGAACGACTCCCCTTGCATGCGGTCGACGAGGTCGCCGCAAATTGCTGCCGCCTCTCTCTTGCCCACACACCGCAACAGAACCACGAACTCGTCGCCGCCGAATCGCGCGACGACGTCCCCCGGGCGGACGCTCGCCTTGAGCCGATCCGCGGCGAGCTTCAGCACGCGGTCGCCGACGCCGTGGCTCAAAGAGTCGTTGATGTACTTGAACTGATCGAGGTCGACGAACAACAGCGCGCTCGTGTGCCCGTGCTCCGCGGCCGATTCGATTTCCCGCCCGAGCAGATCGTGGAAAGCAGCGCGGTTGGGCAAGCCGGTCAGATCATCCCGGCTCGCGAGGTGAGTCAGTTTTTGATCGCGCTCGTCGAGCGCGCTGGCCGTCGCGCGCAGAGCGTTCGCAACCGCGACGATCTCGCGATGGCCGGACGTCGTTACGCTGAAGTCCGTCTGGCCGAGCGCGAGCCGCCGGAGCGGCGCCTGCAACGCCGAGAGGGGCAAGAGAGCGCGCCGACAGATCAACCAGAAGGCTGTCGTGAGCAGAACGAGCACGCCGGCGCCGATCGCAACGACCATGAGAGTGGCTCGGACTTCGTACGCGAGGTACCTGCTGAAGTCGAGCCCGAGCTCGACATAGCCCATCAAGGTCTCGTCGACCGCGGTCGAGCTCGGATCGAAGCCGAGCAGGCCGTCGCTGGGCACGGACTGCGCCCAGATCGGCTTGGCGATGCGAACGACCGGCTTGTCGAGGAACGCAGTGTCGACGAGGTGGCGCGGCGAGTCCTGGGGTCGGCCCGCGAGCTCCCCTAGTCGAGCAGCCTCGAGCGGCGCCATCGCCGCGCCGCCGCGCCCGGTGAGCTCGGCAAAGATCTGCTCGCCCGATTCCGAGTAGTAGCGCACGAACAGGATTTCGTCGAAGCGATCGAGGTCGGCTTCCGCGCGCGGGTACTTCTCGATGTCGTCGGCGATGTAGAGCGGCGTGCCGAGCTCGTCGAGATCGTCGAGCCATTGCTCTCCCCAGGTGCGCATGTGGTCGCGGATCACCAGCGTCGACGCCCACCAAATCCCCCCGAACGCGAGCGCGCCGATGACCGTGGCCACGGCCAGTTGCAGAGTGAGGATCTCGCCGATCAGGCTGCGGCGCCGAGCATGGGCAACGGCCCGCGCGAACCATAGCCGCGCGGCTCGCTTGATCCGGATCGCCCCGTTCCAGTGACGCATGCGCGTACCTCCCCACGTTTTCGACGAACCGATACGCTCAGCGCGCGGCCGCGGCGCGCTCCACGGAGGGCACAAGACCCATTCGCCGGGCGACCTCGCCATTCACTCGCGTGTGAATCGCCGTCAGAGGCAGCATGTCCGGCCCGAGAATGCGGCCGCTGTCGTCGACGGCGTCGAGCCGCTCCAGCACTCGGTCGACCACGTCGCGTGGATCGGCCGTCGAGCTCAAGAGCGCACCCATCGCGAGGAGGTTGTCCCCGAACGCGGCGATCTGCTTGGTGTGTTTGGCGCTGTACGAAAAGATCGCGCGTACGACGTCGGGGCTCAGTATTCGGTTGTCCGGAAGGAGCCAGAGGCCGTCGACGTACGGCGCCAGCTCCTTGAACTCGTGCAGCGCTTCGCGATCCGATTGGACCACCCTCGCCGTGAGCTCGATGCCGACGGACGCCGCCGCCTGTCGCATCTCCGCGAGCAACGGGTCGTGCCCCGCGCCCGTAACGACGCCGATGTGATGGAGGTTGCGCGCCAGCGCCTGCCATGAGCGCAACTGGAGGTCGACCGGCGGCAGAAGATCCACGCCTTTCGACTTCGCAGAAATCAGGAGATGGTCCTGATAGTTGTAGACCTGGCAGAAGACCATCGGCGTGTCCGCGACGCCGCGCGCC
>DASQOL010000136.1:0-2047 GCA_035644475.1 Gammaproteobacteria bacterium
CTATCACCACTACGTGTTCGAGCTCTACGCGCTGAACGCGAAGCTCGACTTGCCGGCCACCACGACGCGCGACCAGTTGCTCGCCGCGATGCAGGGCAAGATCGTGGCGAAGGCCGCGTACGTCGGCCGGTTCCACCAGGAACCGCCCAAGCAGTAACCGTCTCGCAACCGGGCCGGCCGCGCGTTCCGTGCAACTGCGGAACGCGCGGCCGGTCACGGACCGCCGCGTCGGGCCCGCGCGATACTCGCGTGACCGAACCCGGTGGGTGAAGATCGTGACGGCAACGAACGTGGCTTCGGCGAGCCGCAATCCCTACGCTCCGTCGTCGGCGTCGCTCCACACGGGCACCGTCCGGGGCGACTCGAGCGGCAAAGTCGCCGTGTGGCGCGACCGAAAAACCCTCGTGATGCTCCCCGAAGCCGATCTGCCCGACCGGTGCGTCAAGTGCAACAAGCCGGCGGCGCCGCCCACGAAACCCCGGCGCGTCTACTGGCATCACTGGGCCATCTATCTCGTAGTGCTGATCAACATCCTGATCTACGCGATCGTCGCGCTGATCGTCCGCAAGAAGGCCGTCGTTGCACCCGGCTTGTGCGCGTGGCACAAGACGCGGCGCGCTGTGGCGCTTACGATCGGATGGATCGGCCTCTTGGGCTCGCTGGCGCTGATGACCTTTGGCGTCGCCCAGTCGATCAATCCCGCCTTCGCGGCCCTCGGCGTGGTGCTGTTGCTCGTGGCGCTGCTCGTGCTGGTCGGCTCCTCGCGCATCGTCTACGCGTCACGCATCGACCCTGACTACATCCGCCTCAAGGGCTGCAAGCCCGACTTTCTCGACTCCCTTCCCCCGTTCCCCGGCTGATACGGAGGTCGTGTCTCACTTCGGCCGCGTTTAGGGTTGCGGTGGCTGCGGCCGTACCTCACTCGTGTGATGCCTCTGCCGCGGCACGCGACTTCACCGGCCTGCGGCCGGTTCCCTCGCCACGGCGCGTTCGCCGGGGTCCAGAACGCGGTCGTTTAATTGTTGCGCTTCGTAGAGACGGCGTGCCGCCGCGTTCTGGATGCTCGCCTTCGGCTCGCACCCGGGCGCTGCGCGCCCGGGCTCCGCGGCTCTCGGCGCTGTGGCTCGGCTCGTCGCTATCGCCGCGGCAGAGGCATCACACGAGTGAGGTACGGCCGCAGCCGTTGCGCGCAGCGCGCGGCCGAAGCGAGACACGAGCACGATCAGATTTTACCGGCGCGCTTGGCGGCGTGATAACGGTTGACGAGCTCGACGCCCAGGCGCTCGGGCTCGGCGTCGACCATGAGCGCGTCGCGCGCGGCGAGACGCTGGAACGCGTCGCGGCGTGCCTGCTCGTAGAGATGCGCGCTCGCGACGTCGAGCGCGGCGTCGCCCGACGCAAGCGGCTGCGCGATCAGCTCGCCGACGACGCGCTCGCGCAGGCTCGCGAGCAGCACGAGGTGCCGCGAGCGCAGCAGCTTGAGCGCCTGCCCGAGCTCGCTCGCGTCCTCGTCGCGGAAGTTGGTGATCACGACGACGAGCGCGCGCTTCGACTGCCTCCGCAGGAGATCCTGCGCGGCCGCGAGGTAGTCCGAGTGGCTCGGCGTCGGCTGCACGCCGTAGAGCTCGCCCATGAGCGCGTTCAGCGCGTGACTACCCTTGCGCGGCGCGAACAGCCGCTCCGTGCCCGGCGGCACGCCGAACGTCAGCGCCCCGACCGAGTCGCCCTGCTTCAGCGCCACGTACGAGAGCAGCATCACCGCGTTCAGCACCTGATCGAAGTGCGCGGCGCCGACACCGCCCTGGCGGTCGTCCGCGCGCATCCGGCGCCCGCAATCGATGAGCAACAAGATGCACTGGTCGCGCTCGTCCTGGAATTCGCGGACGATCGGCTTGCCGAGCCTGAGCGTCGCCTTCCAGTCGATGTGGCGCACGGAGTCGCCGTAACGATATTCCGACAGCTGCTTGAAGTCCGTGCCCTCGCCCCGCTGCCGGTAGGTCTTGATCCCGATCTCCTGGAGCCTCCGGTCGCCCGCGAGCCACGCGTA
>DASQOL010000137.1:0-20881 GCA_035644475.1 Gammaproteobacteria bacterium
CGGGCTCACGGACAGCTACGCGGATTATTGGGAGCAGAACGTGCGACACGTACGCATCAACCGCGCCCACTGCATCGCGAATCCGGGCAAGTTCGCGGGCTACGGCGAGCTTTGCTGGGGGCTCACGGCCAGTGACGACCCGGAGGGATATTCCGCGCACGCTCCCGACAACGACAACGGCACGATCAGCCCCACCGCGGCGCTCGCGAGCTTGCCGTACGCGCCCGCCGAGGTCATGCCGGTGCTCCGGCATTTCCTGACGCGGCACGGCAAGCGTCTATGGCGCGAGCTCGGCTTCGTCGACGCGTTCAACGAAGCCCAAGGCTGGTACGCCGACACCTTTCTCGCGATCGACCAGGGCCCGATCGTGGTGATGATCGAGAACCACCGCACGGCGCTCTTATGGAAGCTGTTCATGGCGGTGCCGGAGGTGCGTGCCGGGCTCCGCCGGCTCGGTTTCTCGAGCCCGCGCTTGTAGTCGGCAGGCCTTTCCGGCGATGCGCCGTAGTGCTGGCGCGCGCGTCGGCTCCGGGAGGCGGCCAAGGCACGCTCCGAGACCGATTTGTCACTGCGCGCCGACTTACTTGCTACCGCTCCGCCGCTACTCTGCCTTCCACCGACGGAATGGATACCGAGCTCGCGCGGCCGTGCCGCCGACGCAACTTAAGTGGCCCACGATGACGCCAAGCCAGTGCTCGTCGCGGACGACGACGCCGAGCTGCTCGCCTTGATCGGCTTCGCGCTCCGCCATGCCGGCTTCGACGTCGTCGGAGTGGGCAACGGCGCGCTTGCCATCGAGACGCTCGAACGCAGCTCGTTCGCGCTCGCGATCCTCGACATCAACATGCCGGGCGCCGACGGCTTCGCCGTCTGCGAGCGACTGCGGGCGCGGGGCCCGACGCCCGTGATCGTTTTGAGCGCCCGCAGGGAGGAGTCCGACATCCTGCGCGCGCTCGAGCTCGGCGCGGACGACTACGTCGTGAAGCCCTTCAGTCCGCGCACGCTGATCGCGCGAGTCCACGCGCTGCTGCGGCGCACTCAGGCGGCGGAGCGAACGATCGTGACCGCCGGCGCGACGACGCTCGACGTCGAGCAACGCTCGCTGCGTGCGGCCGAGGTCCGCTTGCCCCTCACGCCGCTCGAGACCGTCGTGCTGCGCGCGCTGCTGCGGGCGCCCGGCAGGGTCGTGAGCAACGAGCGGCTTGCGGCGGAGGCGTGGGGACGCGCCGGCGCCGACGAGCGGCACGCGTTGAAGCAGGTGGTCTACCGCTTGCGGCGCAAGCTCGACGCGCAACCGGCGCTCGCGGGCGCGCTCGAGACCACCCGTGGCGCCGGCTATCGCTGGCTCGGCGACGACGCGAGAGCCGGCGCGCGCTCCGACGCCTAGGCTGCTCCTTTCTCATCACGCGAAGCTTGCGCGATCTTTGCGCAAAATCGCCGCGCTCATGCCGCACGCCGCCGCACGCGTCCGCTCGTGCGGTCACGCCACGGTGACTTTCGCGCGCGCGTCGCGTGCGAAACGAGCGTGCAACTTCTCAAACCGGTCGCGGCGCGGTCACGGCGCGGTCACATAGCGCAACGCTTCGTTGCGATAACGAAAAACGATTTCGCCGCCTCGGCGCGCGCCGGTAGATTCGCCGCCACATCGATCGAAGCACGGAGCCGCGCGATGTTCGCGCCGGCCGTTCGAGCTTCGAAGGGAGGCAACTTGAAGAGACCATTCGTCACTGCAACACTCGCCGCGACGCTCGCGCTCGCCGCGATCCCCACGGTCGCGCTCGCGCAAACGGCGGCGGCGCAACGTTCGCCGTCCCAGGCGCGCGTATTGACCCGCGCCGAGCTCGACGCGTTGCTCGCGAAGCCCGCCGAAGTCTTGCTCATCGACGTGCGCCGCCCCGACGAGCTCGCGTCGATCGGGGGTTTCCCGGCGTACCTGAGCATCCAAGCCGCGGACCTCGAGAACAACCTCGGCGCGATTCCGCGCGACCGTACGCTCGTGATCGTGTCGAATCACGCGGGCCGCGCGGGGCGCGCCGCCGATCTCTTGAAGAGTCGCGGCTTCAAGGTCGCGGGCGCGGTCGGCGCCCAGGACTACGAGCAACAAGGCGGCACTCTCGTGAAGCCGCGCCCGCCCGAGCGCGCGCCATGAGCGCGAGAGGAACCGTCATGAGCACCTTCGCGCAGCTTTCCTTGCCCACGTGGCGCTCGAGCTCCGCGCTCATCGCGCTGCTCGCAATCGCCTCGGCCGCCACGCGCGCGGCCGCGGAGGACGGCGCGGCGAACGACGAGACGCTTGCGGCAGCCGCGCTGGACGAGGTCGTCGTCACGGCGCGCCATCGCCTCGAGTCCGCCCAAGACGTGCCGCTCGCGATCTCGGTGATCGGCGGCCCCACGCTCGAGCGCGACGACATCAAGTCGGTCTGGGACGTCGTGGAGAAGGCGCCGAACATCCAGACCGTGGGCGACAACGCGCGCAAGGTCAGCATCTCGATCCGCGGCATCGGCAGAAACGGCGCCAACGACTCGGCCGAAGGCAGCGTCAGCACCATCGTGGACGGCGTATCGCTCTACTACGCCGGCCAGGCGTGGGCCGACTACGTGGATCTCGACCGCATCGAGGTGCTGCGCGGGCCGCAAGGCACGCTGCTCGGCAAGAACTCGACGCTCGGCGCCGTGAACATCGTGACGCGCGCGCCGAGCTTCGAGCCCGAGTCGTCGTACCAGATCGAGATCGGCGACCGCAAGACGCTCCAGGGCCGGTTCTCGTCCACGGGCGCGATCGTCGAGGACCGGCTCGCGTTTCGCGGCTCGTTCGTGGTCGATCGCGCGAACGGCTTGTACGAGAACACGTATCAAACCGGCGAGTCGTGGAACGAGAAGAACCGGCTCGGCGGCCGCGTGCAATTTCTGTTGACACCGTCGGACCGCATCACGAATCGCACCATCGTCGATTATCTCCGCTCGGAGGAGCGCGTGAATCTGTCGTTTCCGCTCTCCGACGGCCCGGCGGCGTTCGCCGACGGCACGCCGCGGACCAGCACCTATCTCACGCTGCTCCGCAACCGCCGCTACTTCGACAACGCCGACGGCACGCCGTACCAGCCCGTGCTCGGCACGCGCGAGTTCGAGAACGCCGAGGCGCGGCCGCAGCAGACCAACCAGCACGGCATCTCCGACCAGCTCGATTGGACGCTCGGCAACGGCTCCACGCTCACGTCGATCACCGCGTACCGGCACCAGAACTTCGACATCAAGAACGGCGGCCAGACCAAGTTCTACATCGGGAACGGCGGGCAGCAGCTCTGGAACGAGCAACTGTCGGAGGAGCTGCGCTTTAGCTCCCCGGTGCGAGAGAAGCTCGACTACCAAGTGGGCCTCTATTACTTGGACGCGCGCGTGTACAGCGATGACCCGACCTACTTCGGCGAGGACGCTGGCGCCTGGTACGCCAACGACCGCCAATACGACCTGCTGTACAACGGCGTCGGCGCCGGCGGCGCGGGCGTCACGCTCGCGCCCGGCGTCGGTCGCGAGCTGCTGCGCGACTCGCTCAAGGGCATGTACCAATCGTCGGTCACCGACGCACAGCTTACGAGCTTCGCGGTGTTCGGCCAGCTGAACTGGCACCTGACCGACGCGTTCACGCTCACGTTCGGCGCGCGCGACACGCTGGAGGACAAGACCAACCGCATTCGCCAGGAGCTCGACCGCGACGGCAAGACTCTGACGGCAGCCAACTACCCCGGAGCCACGCCGCAGCAGCTCGCGGCCGCGCAGGCGATCCGCGCCAACCGCATCGACGATCCCTACGACTGGATCGACGGCGAGCCGATCGACGAGGACACGGTGTCGTGGCTCGTGAGCCCCACCTACCACATCAACGATCGCGTGATGCTGTACGCCTCGGCCGCACAAGGCGTGAAATCCGGCTTCATCTATTTCCCGAGCGGCTTCGGGCCCGGCGACGTGTCGACGACGATCGCGCCCGAGGAGTCGCTCGACTTCGAGCTCGGCATCAAGAGCCGCCTCGCGAATCGGCGGCTGCTCTTGAACGCCAACCTCTATCGCACCGAGGTCCAGGACTACCAGACCTCGGTCGCGTACGTGGATCCGCGCGACGAAACCACCGTGCTCACGCGCTGGGAAAACGCCGACGGCGTCACCGCGCAGGGCGTGGAGTACGATCTGAGCTACGGCTTCGACCGCGTCGGCCTCACGTTGACGCTGAACGGCTCGTACAACCTCGCCGAGTTCGAGACGTACTTCACCACTTGCCCCGACCTGCCGCCGCCGGCGCGGCTCTGCGACTTGAGCGGCAAGCAAGTGCACGGCGCGCCGAAGCGCCAGATCAACGCCGGCGTCGACTACGAGTTTCCGCTCGCGGGCACGCACGGCCGCGTCTGGATTAACAGCAGCTACCGGTCGGGCACGTATCTCTCGGCGAGCCAATCGCCGTACACGTATCAACCCGCGTACAACGTCGTGAGCGGCGGCGTCGCCGTCACCACGCGCAACGAAAAATACGAGATCGCGCTCGTCGGGCGGAACCTCACGAACGAGGACTACGCGATCACACGCAACACCTACGGCAACACGAGCGCGGTCTCGTGGATCGAGGGCGAGGACCGCTACCTCGGTTTGCGTTTCCGCGGACGGCTGTAGCCCGCCCGCTCGATTACCCATCAATCGGAGACAAGCCATGTGGACTTCCTCGCATCTCTCGGCGCATCGATCCGCGAACGCGCTCTCGGCGGCGCTGCTCGCCGCGCTGCTCGCAGCCGCGATTCCGGCCGCGGCGCATCACGCGTTCTCCGCGGAGTTCGACGCCGGCCGCCCGCTCGAGCTCGACGGCACGGTGACCAAGGTCAAGTGGGTCAATCCGCACAGCTGGCTGTACTTCGACGTCGTCGACGCGAACGGCGCCGTCACGAACTGGGGTGTGGAGTTCGGCACGCCGAACGGGCTCGCACGCCTCGGCCTCACGAAGGCCGACGTGGCCGCGGGCACGCCGGTGCACATTCGCGGCTACCGGTCGAAGAACGGCGGCACGTTCGGCTACTCGGTGAGCGTGACGCTCGCCGACGGCCGCACGTTCCAGACGGGCGGCGCGCAGGACGCGCCGGCCGCCGCGCAAACGTCGTCGGCTCGCGGGGCCGGCATCGCGGAGCCCGCGGCGCTCGCCGCAGGCTCGCGCTGAGCGAGCGCGCGCCATGCACCGCACGGCCACCGTGTTGCTCGCCTCGCTGCTCGCCGCCTCTGCGCTCGCCGCCGGCGCGGACGACCCCAAGATCCCGCGCCTGGCGGGCGGCAAGCCGGACTTCTCCGGCATCTGGCAAACGACGAGCGCGGCCGACTACGACCTCGAGCCGCACGCGGCGCGCAAGGACGCGCCGCCCGGCCGCGGCATCGTCGCCGGCGACGCGATTCCGTACCTGCCCGCGGCGCTCGAACGGCGCCGGCGGAACTTCGATGCGCGGCTCGCGGCGGACCCGCGGCTCAAGTGCTGGACGCTCGGTACGCCGCGCGGCATCTACTATCCCGAGCCGTTCCAGGCGTTGCAGCGCGATCGCGACCTCACGCTCGTGTTCCAGTTCGGCAACTCGGTGCGCACTATCCACACGGACGGCACGCGCCATCCCGCCCCCGGCGATAGCGAGCTCTGGCTCGGCGACTCGCGCGGCCATTGGGAAGACGACACGCTCGTCGTCGACGTCACCGACTTCAACGACGAGACGTGGCTCGATCGCGCCGGGAACTTCCACGGCCCGAAGCTGCACGTCGTCGAGCGTTGGACGCTCATCGACGCGAACACGATCGAGTACACGGCGACGCTCGAGGACCCGGACGTCTACAGCCGCCCATGGATCCTCGGCGTGATCCTCCATCGCCACCGCGAGAAGGACTTCCAGCTCATCGAGGACTACTGCTACACGCTCGACTACGACGACTACTACCCCGTGCCGAAGGAGCCGCGCCCATGACGACTTCCCCACTCTTTCGCTCCGCACTGGCGGTGCTGGTCGCGGCGGCGCTCGCACCCGCGCTCGCCGCCGCGCAGGACGGCGGCGGTGGACGCCGCGAGCGCACGGTGCCGTCGATCGCGTCGGGCGATTGGACCGGCCCGCGCCTCGCGGATGGCCAGCCCGACGTCCAGGGGTTCTGGTCGAACACGATCGGCAACCACGGCAACTGGACCGACCCGCAAGGCGGCATTCCCGGCGACCCGGCGCGGCCAAACGGGCCGTCGGGGCCCCGCGAGGCGCGCGCGCCGAGCCGCGTGAGCGACCCCGCCGACGGACAGGTTCCGTTCCAACCGTGGGCGCGCGCGAAGCAGCAGGAATTCCTCGCGCACTTCCACAACCCCACGGAGCCCGAGTACATCGAGCCGCTGGCGCGCTGCGCGCCCGGCGGCGTACCGAAATCGCTGCTCTGGCACGGCTACGAGATCCGCCAGTATCCCGGCTACGTGCTGTTCCTATTCGACTCGGGCACACGGATCGTGCATCTCGGCGGCAAACCGCATTTGCCGGCTACGATCAAGCTTTGGAACGCCGACTCGCGCGGCCGGTGGGAGGGCAACACGCTGGTCGTCGACGTCGCCAACAACAACGGCAAAGCGCGCTTCGCGCGCACCGGCGAGTTCGCGAGCGAGCACGTGCACATCGTGGAGCGCTACGTGTTCGACTCGTCCGGCGAGCGCTACAACTACGTCGCCACGCTCACCGATCCCGGCGTCTACACGCGGCCGTGGACCGCCACGATTCCCGCGCGCCGCTACACCGAGCGCGACGAGCCCGACGGCTGGAACTTCGAGGTCACGCTCGCGAGCCGCGACGGCGGCGCCCCGCTCGCGGAGCATGCCGAGCGGATCTGCGTCGAGAACAACGGCGGCTTCGGCAACGTCGCCATGACCGCAGCCGGCGCGCAACCCGCACGCTAGAAAATAGGGACATGCTGATTTTTC
The DNA here is from genome assembly GCA_035644475.1 of Gammaproteobacteria bacterium. GTDB lineage: Bacteria > Pseudomonadota > Gammaproteobacteria > Steroidobacterales > Rariloculaceae > FEN-1219. Next base: position 6,965 of record DASQOL010000137.1, read on the forward strand.
GGCCACGGTGGTGGAGCACCCACGGGGCTCGCCGAAAAATCAGCATGTCCCTATTTTCCGCGGACTCCTAACGCGCCGCGACGAGCCGGACCGGAACCTCCGCCGTCGCGCACCGTCCCGCGAGATCGGCTGCGAGCTTCGCCGCTTGCGCGCGCAACTCCGGAACTGCGGTGTGCTCCCAGAAGGCCGCCCGGCACGCGGGTCCGAGCACGTACAGGCCCCGAACCGGGCCGGAAGCACCGAGCACCCCGCCGACGTCGTCGGTCACATAGCCGAGGCCGAGCGGATCGGCGAGCAGTAGGCCCTGCTCGAGCAACCGGCGCTCGAGCGGCCGGCTGCTCGACTTCGCGAAGCTCGCGCCCGTGCAGTTGACGACCCAGTCGTAACGTTCGGCAACGGTTTCCGTCGAGCCGCGCGGCTGCACGTCGACCACGATCGAGTCGCCGCGGTCCACGCCGCCGCGCACGCGCCCCGCGCGAATCACGACGCGGCCGCGCGCGCGCAGCGCGGCAATTCGGCCCGCCTGGGCGGGCGGCAGGCGATGCCGGTGCACGTCCCAGAAGGGCCGCAGCAGCCGCACGAATCGCCGCCGATCGGCGGCGCAGAGCTCCGCCCAGATTCGCGGCGCAAGCGGCCGCAGCGCATCGAACGCCGCCTGCCAGCCGACGCCGTGCTCGTCGGCGGCCGCGGCGACGCTACGCAGCGCGGCGACGATGCCGCGCAAGCCGTTGACGGCGACGCCGGCGGCCAACGCCCGGTGCAGGTCCGTGGGCAACGTCTCGCGCCGCGCACGATGCGCGCGCGGCAGCAGGCCGCGGCGCGAGACGGCGTGCACCGGACCGCGGTGTCCGCGCTCCTCGAGCGCGAGCACCACGTCGACGGCGGTGAGGCCCGTGCCGATCAGCAGCACGGCAGCCCCCGGCGCGATCTTCGCGAGATCTTCGTGCCGCGACGGCTCGCGCAGGTAGCGCGTCGCGCTCGCCGGCAACGCGCCGCCGAACGGATCCGCGGGCGCGGGATGGCCCGTTGCGAGCACGACGGCGTCGCCGCGGAGCTCGCGGCCGTCGGCCAGCGAGACGGCGAACCCGCCGGCCGTCCGCTCGACGTCCGTCGCGCGCGCCCCCATCTCCACCGTGAGACGCGCGTGCGGCGCCTCCGTGCAGGCCGCGATCAGCGCGCGCTCGAGATACTCGCCGTAGTCGCTTCTGCGGACGAACTCGGCGCCGTGGGTGGCGTGGCCGCCGCGGCGCCGCCAACGCAAGAAGTGCTCGGGATCGTCGCCGTAGAGGCTCATCTGATCGGCGCGCGTATTGAGCAGATGGCTCGCGGATGCGGTGCCGTAGGCGAGCCCGCGGCCGACGCGGTCGCCGCTCTCGACGAGCGTGATGCTCGAAGCCGCGCCGCGCCGCACGAGCTCCGCGGCGAGGGCGACTCCGCTGAAGCCGCCGCCGATGATGATCACACGCTCCGAGTGGTGCATCCTTGGCTCCTTCCAGTGCTCGTTCTGCGACCGGTGCCCCCCAATTGTTCCGGCGCGGGGGCTACATTGCAGTCGTAGTTGGGTCACAAGCCGGTCACGTGCCGTGCCGCCCGCGCGGGCGTGGCGACGAGGCTGGCCGCGCGCAAGCTCTTGAACACGTTTAGATTTGGAGGTGGGGTCTAGGCCCGGATTTTGCAGTAGCAACGCTTGGTGTGGCATCGAGCTAGGGATGGGCATGCCCGTGACGTTTGGCTTTCGTCCGACGGAGGACCTCGAGCAATGGCTCGGTCGCGAATACCGGCACGCCGCGACCGCCATGCTGAGGAGCGTCTCCGCGTGCGACATCGTCAAAGAGCGACCGGGCTTCGGGCAGACCGTGCGCCCGGTCGCGGGCTCCGTCGTGGCGTCGCCGGTGCTCGCGGCCTACGACCCGGATCCGGACTATTTCTTTCACTGGTTCCGCGACTCCGCGATCGTCATCGACGCCGTGCGTCTGCTCTTCGAAGCGGAACAGCTCGGCGCCGAGGCGCTCACGCACTTCGCCGACTTCGTGCGCTTCAGCCTGTCTCTGCGATCCCTCGACGGGCGCACGCTCGTTGCGGGGCCCGACTGGCGACGGAAGGTCACGCCGGAATTCGAGCAGTACCTCCGCGGCGACGACCTGCTCGCCGTCCGGGGCGACGCGGTCTACGCGGACACGCGCGTCAATCCGGACGGCACGCTCGACCTCTCGCGCTGGTCGCGACCGCAGCACGACGGCGCGCCGTTACGAGCGGCCACCGTGCTCCGGTGGTTGCGAACGGTGCGCAACCGCCGCGCGAACGACGTGCCCGCGGAGCTGCTCACCGACGCCGAGCGCCTGCTGCGTATCGACCTCGCGTTGACGGCGGCCCGCTGGCGCGAGCCTTCCGTGGACATCTGGGAGGAAGAGCTCGGGCTGCACTACTTCACGCTGCGCGTGTCCGCGGCGGCGTTGAACGACGGCGCGGACTGGCTCCGCGCTCGAGGAGAAGTGGCCGAGGCGACCGCGCTGCGCTCCGAAGCCCAGGCGATTCGTGAGGCGCTCGATCGTTTCTGGCTGGACGAAGCGGGCCACTACGCGTCGCGCGTCATGCCGCCGGGCGCGGCGTCGACCAAGCTGCTCGACATCGCCGTGATACTCGCCGCCGTTCACGCCGCCGACGGCGGCGACGCACATTCCGCGCGCGATCCCCGAATCCACGCCACGCTCGCAAAGCTCGAGCAGCTCTTCGACCGGCTCTATCCGATCAATCGAGGGCGGCCGCGCGCACGCGCCCCCGCGATGGGCCGCTACGAAGGCGACGTCTACTATTCCGGCGGTGCGTACTACTTCTCGACGCTCGGCGCCTCGGAGCTCTGCTTCCTCGCCGCCGCGGCCCATGCGCCCGGCAGCGAAGCGCACGCGCATTGGGTGGCGCACGGCGACCAGTTTCTCGAGACGGTTCGCGCCTTCACGCCGGCGAGCGGGGATCTTTCCGAGCAGTTCGATCAGCGCACGGGCGCACCGGCGTCGGCGAAGCATCTCGCGTGGAGCTACGCCGCCTTCATCTCGTGCGTGACGGCGCGCCGGGCGGTGGTGTCCCCGTGAGCGCGGCGAACGACACGAGCAGCACGCAGGATCTCGCCGAAGCCGCGCGAACCGGGCCCATCAAGCAGGCCCGCATGATCTGGGCTGCGATCTTCGCGTCGCCCGTGGGCCGGCGAGTGATCGTGCTGCTCTCCGTGCTCGTGGCGGCGATCCTCGCGACGAGCTACGGGCAAGTGATCCTCAACCGCTGGCAAAAGCCGTTCTACGACGCGATCACCCGCCGCGATCTGCACGACTTTCTCTACCAGCTCGGCGTGTACGTCGCGATCGTCGCGAGCCTGCTCGTTCTCGACGTCGCGCAGCGCTGGCTCACCGAGACCTTCAAGTTCCGGCTCCGCGAAGGCTTGACGCACGACCTCGTGCGGCTGTGGATGGCTCCGCGGCGCGCGTTCTGGCTCGCCACCGGCGGCGGCGCCATGGGAGTGAACCCCGATCAACGGATGAGCGAGGATGCCAACAAGCTCTGCGACATCTCGACCGATCTCTCGATCGGCCTGTTCCGCTCGGGAGTGTTGCTCGTGAGCTTCGCGGGCGTGCTCTGGACCATTTCCGAGGATTTCACGTTCCGCGTCGGCGGCGTGGACTACGCCGTGCCGGGCTTCATGCTGTGGGCCGCGCTCTCGTACGCCGTGCTGGGCTCGCTGCTCTCCTATTGGGTGGGCCGGAGCCTGGTTCGCTTGAACGCCGACCGCTACGCGCGCGAGGCGGACCTGCGCTTCGCGCTCGTCCGCATCAGCGAGCACGTCGACGGCATCGCTCTCGCCGAAGGCGAGGCCGACGAGCGGCGCCGCGTCGAAACGCACCTCGGCAACGTGATGATCGCCATGCGGCGGCTCGTGCGCGGCCTCACCAATCTCACTTGGGTGACCGCCGGGTTCGGCTGGATCACAGGCATAGCGCCGATCCTCATCGCGGCGCCGCTGTACTTCGGCGGCAAGACCACCTTCGGCGGCATGATGATGGCGGCGGCGGCCTTCACGCAGGCGCAGGGCTCGCTGCGCTGGTTCGTCGACAACTTCGGCGCGCTGGCGGACTGGCGAGCCACGCTGCTGCGCGTCGCGAACTTTCGGTCTGCGCTACTCGCCACCGAATCGCAGCACGCTGCCGAGACCCGGATCGAATACGCGGAAGGCGCGCCCGGCGAGATGACCTTCGACGGGCTCGAGGTCGATTCGCCCGTGGGACGCGAGGCGTTCGACGAGCAACACGTCGTGATCCGCGCCGGCGAGCACGTGCTGATCTGCGGAGCGCCGGGCGAGGGCAAGACGCCGTTGTTCCGCGCCCTGTCGGGCTTGTGGCCCTGGGGCAGCGGCCGGATCACCCGGCCGCGCGGCGAATCCGTGATGTACGTGCCGCGCGGCACGCCGTATCTGCCCCGCGGCACGCTGCGGGAAGTGCTCGCCTACCCGCTGGTCACCGACCGCTTCGTGGACCGCGCCTACGTGAAGGCGCTCGAGCGCACGGGTCTCGCCCGGTACGCGGGGAACCTCGACGCGAGCCGACGATGGGATCGCGAGCTCAGCGAGGACGAGCAGATGGCGTTGGGGCTCGCGCGCGTGGTGTTGCACGCGCCACCCTGGGTAGTGTTCGACGACACGTTCTCGTCGATGGAGGACGAGACGCTCGAGCGGATCATCGACATGTTCATGCGAGACGTCACACGGACGACCATCGTTCACATCGGACGCAGCACGCAGGCGCATCTACCCCTGTTCTCTCGCGTGCTGCACCTCAAGAGGCTCCGAGCCAAGGCGGACGAAAGAACCCACGGCATGGCCGAACGGATCCTGCGCAGAGCTCGATGAAATCGTTCGCACCGAAAATCCTGCTGCTGCTGGCGACCGCCGCACCACCAACGCTCGCGCCCGCGCAGGATTTCGGCATAGACGTTCCCGCGAGCGCCGACGACTCCGGCCTGCCCGAGATGATGCGCGACCTCGCCGAGCGCATCGTGCCCGTCTACCAGGACGACGACTCCGATCGGTACTTGTCGAACCTCGCGGCGCTTCAGCTGGTGCTCGGCGACCCGGCGGCGGCACAAGCCACGCGGCGGTCGTTGCAGGAGCGGCTGAAAAGCGAGGAAAAGGCGCCGCCGGCCGGCCGCGCGATGGCGTACGAGATCTACACGCAAGCGCGGGCGATCGAAGCGACGGAGCGCGTCCCCTTCACCACCGCGTACATCCAAGCTTTTCGCGACGCGCTGGAACGCGTCGACGATCTGCACGCCTACGAGCTCGAAGACTCGCTCACCACGCCCGTCGAGCGGCTGCAGGACACTCTCCAGCGTGAGCTCGACAAGCTGCGCGGCAAGAGCTCCATCGAGCTCGACGAAGCGCTCGATCTCGTCCGGGCGTGGTTCGCGTTCGAGGCCTATCGCAGCTTCGGCGGCGTAGCGCTGCCGCTGCTCGAAGCGGACAAGGAAAGGCGCTACGTCATCGACGAAGTCACGATTCCCGTCGCGAAGGACGCAACCGTCGCGGCGAGGCTGGTGCGCCCGCGAGCCGCCTCGGACGCGAGCCCGCTGCCGACGTTGCTCGAGTTCACGCTCGACCGTTCGCGCCGCGACGCGCGCGTGTCCGCGGCGCACGGCTACGCCAGCGTGCTCGCGCTTGCGCGCATCGCGGGCGATCCGAAGTCTCGCCCGCGCGCGCCGTTCGAGTCGGACGGCGACGATGCACGCGCCGTCATCGAGTGGATCGCAAAGCAGCCGTGGAGCGACGGCCGCGTCGGCATGCAGGGCGCGGGTTACGGCGGCTTCGTGGCGTGGTCCGCGGCGAAGCAGTTGCCGGCCGCGTTGAAGGCGATCGCGACGTCCGACCCGATGGCGCCCGGCATCGATGTGCCGATGTCGAACGGGATCGTGCAGAGCTCCGCCTATCGATGGGTCTACGAGCTCCTGGCTCCGCCCGACGACGAGGGGGCGAACGACGACGCTCGCTGGCGCAGCGCCGCCGAAGACTGGTACCGCTCGGGCCGCAGCTATCGGGAGCTCCCCGCGCTGCCGGGCCGGGCCAGCGCGATTTTCCGCAATTGGTTGAATCACCCGAGCTACGACCGGTTCTGGCAGAAATGGCTACCGTCCGGCGAGGAGCTCGCGAGGATGGACATTCCCGTGCTCACCGTCACGGGCTACTACTCCGCGGGCGAAACCGGCGCGTTGTACTACTTCACGCTGCACCATCGGCACGCCGCGAACGCCGATCATGCATTGCTGATCGGCCCGTTCGACGAGCGCGGCGTCGAGCGCGGCGCATCGTCCTCGGTTGGCGGGCTCGGCGTCGACCCCGTGGCCCGCATCGACCCGAACGCCGCGCGCTACGAATGGTTCGACCATGTGCTCAAAGACGCGCAGCGGCCGGCGCTGCTGCGCGCCAACGTCAACTACGAAGTCGCGGGCGCGAACGAATGGCGCCACGCGGACTCGCTCGAAGCGCTCGAGGCGAACCTTCTGCGCTTCTACCTCGCGGCCTCGCCGAACGGCGCGACGCACGCACTTGCGGCGGAGAAACCCTCGACGCCGATGGCGCTCACCGCGACACTCGACCTTGGCGATCGCAGCGACGCCGACTGGCAGCCCCCACAGGAGCTCGTCCTCGACGAAGTGCAGCCGCGCCCCGGCGAAGCGCTGTTCGCGACGGAGCCTTTGGGCGAGCCGGTGGACCTTGCGGGCCGGCTCCGGGGCGAGCTCGACTTCACGGTCAACAAGCAGGACGTGGATCTCGTCATGATGCTGTACGAGCTGCGTCCCGACGGCCGCTACGCGAAGCTGCTCGACCCCGCCTATACGTTCCGCGCGAGCTACGCGCGCGACCGTGTCCACCGTCGTCTGCTCATGGCAGGCGTGCGGCAACAGCTGCCGTTTCAGAGCGAGCGGATGGTCGGCCACAGGCTCGAGGCCGGCAGCCGGTTGGTGCTCTCGATCGGGATCGACAAGCGCGCGGACCGGCAGGTCAACTACGGCGCGGGCAGCGACGTGAGCGAGGAGTCGATCGAGGCTGCGGGCGCGCCGGTGCGGATCCGCTGGCACGAGGGAAGCTTCGTCGAGATCCCCGCGCGGTGAGGGGCTCTAGGTACGGCGAGCCACGAGCGGAAAACGGATCGCCGGGCGCGATCTGGTGCGCGGTGCGCAAGCTCGCGGCGCGCGCGAGCGATCTGCGCGTCGACGCCGCGTTGGACGGTCGACACCGGCGAATACTTCTGCGACGTGTTCGTCGTAAAAATGAAGGGTGCGTTCGTGGACGACGACCGGACCGTCACATTCGGACACGAAGCCCTGCACTGCTTCGGCTTCAACCACGACTGACATCCGCCCACGGCTCAAAGCGGCCTGCGGGCAAGGTCGTCCGGGGGGCACCTCCATTCATATTGCAGCGTGTCACGGGCAGAGCGAAGTAGCGCTCGGCCGCGGGCCCAGACCTACCACTCCGCATGCAATAGTCCGCGTTCACTCTTGAGGAGAATGGCCGTCCCCGATCGACGGCGCGACGTGCTCCACCTTGGAGCGTATTTCACTTCCGCACAACAAATCCGGCCGCGAGAAGGTTTCCAGCGGCGCCTCGGCATCCTTGACGGCGGCGCGCGCGGCGAGAGATTCTATAGCTGAAGAACAAAACTTTCTGCGTCGCCGCGCGCCGAAAGACCACGGGCACTCTTCCGAAGGACGCGCACCGACCAAGGTTCCCAACGTGCAAGAAGCGCACGCAGCCATGATCGTCGGCACCTCGACGACGATGCGCGAGTCGTTGGAGCGGCTGGCGCGTTATTCGGGGTGCACTGCCACCGTGCTGCTGCAAGGCGAGACGGGAACGGGCAAGGAGCTCGCGGCGCGGCGCGTGCACTACCAAAGCTCACGGTCGAACGAGCCGTTCGTGCCCGTCAACTGCGGAGCGCTGCCCGAATCGCTGCTCGAGTCCGAGCTCTTCGGTCACGTCCGCGGAGCTTTCACGGACGCGCGCGAGTCGCGGCCGGGCGTCATCGCACTTGCGCACGGCGGCACGCTGTTTCTGGACGAGGTGGAGGCGCTGTCCGGGCGGGCCCAAGTCGTGTTGTTGCGCTTCCTGGAGAGCCACACATATCGGCCGCTCGGCGGCGCGCAAGAGCGTCACGCCGACGTTCGTGTGATCGCCGCGAGCAATCGCAACCTGGCGCGGCTCGTGCGCGAAGGTTTGTATCGCGAGGACCTGCTGTATCGGCTGGCTGTGATGACGCTGACACTGCCGCCGTTGCGCACTCGCGGCGAAGACGTGCTCGTGCTCGCCGAGCATTTCTTGGCACGCTACGTTCGCCAATACCGGACGCGACCGAAGCATCTCGACGAGGCGGCGCGCACCGCGCTCCGGTCGCACTCGTGGCCGGGGAATGTGCGCGAGCTCGAGAATCTGATCCACCGCGTGTTCGTTCTGACGGACGGAGACGTCGTCACGATTCGCCCGTCGGATTTCGCCGACGACACCCGCGCCGTGCCGGCGCCGGCCGAGCCCGAGGCACGGCCGCGAGACTTTCGCGAGGGCAAGGCTCGCGCCGTCGAGCTGTTCGAGCGCGAATTCGTCTCCCGGGCGCTGCTCGACTGCGCGGGCAACGTCTCGCTTGCGGCGCGCCGCTGCGGCAAGGAGCGACGCGCGTTCGGCCGGCTCGTCAAAAAGTACGGCATCGACCGCGTCGCGCTCATGCGGCAGGCGCTGGAGTCCCCGTCCCGCGACCGCCGCGAGCCTGCCACCTCAGCGGGTTCGCCCGGATTCGCGGGGAACGCGAATCAGCGCCCGTAGACGCCCCAGGACACCGCGCTCGCGGTGCGAATACAGCGCCCGACCGGACAGGAAGCGGCGAACCTCGATCAGTCCTTGTACGGCGAGACGCTGGAGCACCGCTTCCACCTCCTCGGGCAAAGCCTCGATGCCGGCGGGTCGTAGCCAGTACTCGGTAACGCCGTTGACCGCGTCGGCCGCGCGGCGATTGGCCTCGAGGTACGCGAGGATCGCGGCCGCGATCTCGTCGCCCCGCGCGTCCGCCCGCGCCGTGGCATCCGCCGGCGCGACGTCGCCTCCGGCCGACTCAGGCGACCGCCGGTCCATTGCTCGAGCCGCCGTGCGGCGGCGCACCGCCGGTAGGGCGCGCGGCCGGTACCCGCGCGAAGAATTCGGCGATCATCTGTCGCCCTTCGTCGTGCAGCTCGCTGCCCTGCATGCGCTGCATCAGCGGTCCGAGCATGGCGGGTGCGCCGGCGAGCAGCTCGTCGCCGATGCCCGTGGGCTCGTTCGGTATCGACTCCGCGCCGTTCAGCAAGCTCATCGCGGACTCGAGCGCGCCGCCGAGCGCGCCCTCGATCGCCGCCCCGGTCTCGGCACCGGCGGCTTCGATCTCGGGCGGCGAGGGGAACGGCATCGACGGCGACGCCGTGGGATCGGAGTTGCCCGGCTCGGGGGCTGCATCGACTTCCTCGTCCTCGTCCGCACCCGCCCGGTCCCCCGCGCCGCCCGCCCGCGCGGCGCCGGGCTCGCCCATGAACGACGTAGCGAACGACTGGAGCGACGTGACGATCGACGCCGCCGCCGCGAGCGGCGGCGCCGGCACGGGCACGGGCACGGGCCGCGGCACGGGGTTGGGGATCGGGTTCGGCGGCGGCGGCTCCGGCGGCGGACGCGGCACCGGCACCGGCCGGGGCGACGGGCGTGGAATGCGGCTCAGCAGCCGCAGTAGCCACAAGATGAACGCGAGCAACGCGCGGCCGAGGGCCGCGAGCGCGGCCACGATCGCCTCCCAGAAGACGATGATGAGAATGATCAGAATGATGACCAACAGGATGATCAGGATGATTTCCCAGTACTTCTCGAGGAACTCCATGAGCCGCCGCCACGCCTCTTTGAGCGCTTCCCAAACGCGGCGCAACGCCCGCTTGACGGCACGCGCCACGCGGCGCCAGTCGAGGCAGCAATAGGTGTAGAACCCCGGCAACATTTGGAACGCGAACAGCCATTGGGCCGGATGGACGATGGGCCGCCGGGAATGAGCGGGCTCACGACGATCGGCGAGCCGCCGAGCGACAACGACCAGTAGTCGTAGCGGGCGATGTTTCTGACTAGATCCGCCGGCCCCGTCCGCAAGCCGTACGGGCTCAACGGCTTGATCTCTCCAACGCCGGCCCCGGAGGACGGCGCATACGGCGGCACGCGCGCGACCGGCAGACCCAAGTTCACCTCGGGATGCCAGCCGGAGATCACGGGATCTATTCCGGCCCTGCTCGGCGCGCGCAGCGGCGGGGTCGACCTGTAGAGATCGGGGAACCGCCAGCCGCGCGGCGGCGGAGTCGAAAGATAGGTGGTCGGCGGTATCGCCACCTCGCCGAGCGTGCCCGGCGAAATGATCGCGGACGCGATCTGTAGCTGGCGATGGGCCCGCGTGCCGACCCTGCCGGGGAAAGGCTCCGCGGGATCGCAGCACGCGAGTTGCGGAATCAGACCCGCGACGCAAGCGCGCTGGATCATCGGCGCGATGCCGCGCGACCGGACCGAGAGGCCGTCCGCGCCGTCGCCCGAGCCACTCCGGCCGCCGGTCTGCTGCAATACGTGCGTGAGCTCGTGCGCGAGCAACAGCTGGCCCGCGGCCGTGGAAGGCTGATACTCGCCCCGCGCGAACGCGATGTCGCCGCCGAGCGTGAAGGCTCGCGCGCCGAACGACGCAGCGGTCTGCGCGGCCACGTCGTCCGTGTGTACGCGCACGCCTCCGAAGTCTTGACCGAAGCGCGGCTCGAAGAACGAACGCGCGCCGTGATCGAGCGGCGCGCCGCGTCCGAGCTGCGGCGCAAGCGCAAGGCTCGTCGACGGCGCGGGCGACGCGGCTGCCGCCTTGCGCTGCACCCGTTGCTCGGCCTCGCACTTCGGGCACGGCGCGCCGCCCGACGCGCACGCGGCGCATTTCCGCTGCACGGTCGGCCGCGGCGTCCGCATGACGCGATCGGCGACGCGGTCGGCCTCGTGCTCCGCCGGGTCGTCGGGCGTGCTGACTGCGAGCTTCGCCTGAGCCCCGGGCGCGAGCAGCTGCCAGCTCGGGTTCGCCGGCTGCACGCTCGGCTCGCTCGCGGGCCGCCGGCCCGCGTGAGCCGGCGCCTTGCTCGATGCGACCTCGTTGCCCGCTGCGGATTTCATTTCCCCGCTCGATCCATTCGTTTGCTTGGCTCCCGCGCGCGTCGCGGCCGGCTATCGGGCCCGCACCGAGATGGTCCCGTTGAGGCAGCAGCTCGGGTTCTCGTTGTTCGTCCAGATCGTGAGGAAGTACTCGCCGGGCTCGATCCCGTTCCAGGTGAGCCGCCGCGCTTGCCCGACGGGCACGTCGCCCGTCCCCACCTCGGTGTCGAGAATCGTGCCGACTCGCTCGAGGCTCACGTGATACTCGGTCATCGGACACGACCCGCCGTGCACCGCGGCGCCGCTGGCCGCGTCGAACCAGCCCGCGTTCAAGTCGACTTCGACGGTGCCGGCGCTCACGTGGAAGGCACGGGAGTTCAACAGGCGCCGGCAGATCTGCAGCGTGCTGTCGAAGGCCTCGCCCGGCTGCTCGGGCGCGCTCGGCGCCGCCCCGGCGCAGTGCGTGCCCTCCTTGGCCCGACGATCACACTCGAGCAACCGCTCGCGCATGTGGCGGAGACAGAGGTAGTACTCGACGCCTGCGACGACCGGCCCCTCCGTGAGGCCGCCCGCGGCCAGCGCCGTGCATTCGCTCGCATCCTGTCGCGCCTGCTCGACGCACGCGTCGACGCGACGCGCGAGGTCCGCGCTGTCGCAGTCCGCGGACGCCGTGTGCGGCGTGTCGTCGTCGTGCGGGACGTGCTCGTCGGGCGGCGGCGTATCGTCGTCGGTCGGCGTGTTGCAGCTCGGCGGCTGGTGGCCGGTGTTCGACTCGATGTGCTCGGACACGATGGCCGGCCCTTCGACCCCCGTGATCGGGTCCCTCAGGCCGAACGCCATGTCGACGGCCTCGGCGAAATACGGGCGCGGATACGCGCCCGTGAAGTGGGTAACCTCGACCTCGTACCAGAGCACTTCTTTCTGAGGCCAAACTCGGTCGATCGCGTCCTGCTCGACGCGCGTCGACATAAGCCCGTTGATGCTCGTGTCCGCGAGGATGATGTTGCGGCGCTCGTTGCCCGGGCCGTGCAGAGCGGGCCCGTGCAGCAAGTGGGCCCTCTTCCACTGCTTGGTTTCGCCGGCATCGACGACGCAGTCCCGCCCGTGGGGCCAGTTCGGATCGCTGCGCTTCGCCTCGCTCCCGTGCGTGTTGCCCTCGCAGCGCGTCAGCGGCCGCGCCTCGACGCGGTTGCCCTTGTCACCGGACGCCGGAATGAACTCGACGTGCGTCCGCATGCGCGGATCGTCGCAATCGAGCTCCTCGGGCTCCTCGTCGGGCTCGTCGTCCGGCCCATCGTCAGGCCCGTCGTCGCCGCCCCACGGCCAATCGGGCCAGCCCGGCCAAACGAGGGCGCAAATCTCCGGGGCTAGCAGGCAACCCACGCCGACGCCGATGATCCCGCAAATGATCGGGTGGTCCGTGCAGGGCAAATCGAACTCCCAGGGCTCGTCCGTGTCCTCGGGCCCTTTTTTCGGTTTCTTGCGCTTCGGCTCGTCCTTCTTGCGGGGCGGCGGTTTTTTCTTTTTATCCTCGTCGAGGCGGCGCGGCACGCCCTTGATGTCGAAGCGAATGTCGACGCGCCGATTGCGGCTGCGGCCGCGCTCCGAGCCGTTGCTCGCGACGGGCGTCGCCGCGCCGACGGAGCTCACGCTCGCGACGGTCACGCCGCCCGCCGTCAAGTACTCTTCCGCGGCCATCGCGCGGTCGTTCGACAACGGCCCGTTGACGACGTCGTCGCCGGTAGAGTCCGCGTGGCCGGACAAGCGGACGTTCAGGATCGCGGCGCCTTGCTGCACGAGGTCCGCGAGCTCGTCGAGGACCTCGCGATGCGTCGCCTTGAGCGCGGCGTCGTTGATCGCGAAGTTGTACATGCTGAAGAACGGCGGGCTCAACGACCCCGTCACGAAGCCCGGCGACACGCGCGAGCGCTCGATCTCCTCCTGCCGGTCGCCGGGCGCGCGCTGCACGCTGCGGGGCGACCCGCCCTGCTGCACGACGTGCACCAGCTCGTGCGCGAGCAGCCGCCGGCCCGCGCCAGACTCCGGCGAATACTCGCCGTCGGCGAACGCGATGTCGCTGCCGAGCGTGTAGGCGCGCGCGCCGATGTCGCGCGCCGACGCGTCGGCCGCGCCGCCCGTGTGGATGCGCACGGCGCCGAAGTCGCGGCCCATCCGCGACTCGAAGAAGCCTCGATCGTCGGCCGCGAGCGCAACGCCGCCGCTCAGACGCGCGCCGAAGCCGTCGCCGACGGCACGTGGGCCAGTGCCGCCGTCGTGCATTCGCTGAACGCGCCGTTCCTCGTCGCAGTCGTCGCAGGGCGGCCCGCCCGCCGCGCAGGCCGCGCACTTGCGCTGCACGCGCGCCGGCGTCGCGACGACCGCGTCGGGGTCGGCCGAGCGCAGCACCTGGTCGGCGATTCGATCCGCTTCGAGCTCGGCCGCGTCGCCGGGCTCGCTGACCGCGAGCTTCGGCTGCGCACCGAGCGACATCGCATGCCACAGCGCGTTACGCGTCGTCGCGGCGCGCGCCTGGGGCGGCGGCGCGCGCGCCGGGGCCGCCGCGACGGCTTGCAGATCGCTCGACGGAAGCACGCTCGAGGCCCTCACGGCTTCGCCGTCAGCCGGGCTGCCGGCCGAGGAGCAGCACCAGCGCGTCCGCGGACTGCGGCAACGGCTGCGACGTGGAGCCGGGATCGATCGCTTGGCCG